>NZ_JBQFXM010000030.1:0-24522 GCF_056540845.1 Ruegeria sp. AL2 | reverse complement strand
GGACAGACATATTGATCGTTTTCTGCGTCCCACTCAAAGTCGGCGCGGGTCCAGGTGCCATCGTTGCGGCCGGACTTATCGAAGACCGGGATATGTGGTGCGATCTTGCGGTCGACAAGCCAACCCAGGAGCGGCCCGGTGCCATAGGCGGTGTCCGCGATCAGCCGTTCGGGATGCAGATCGAACTTATCCTCTACCCGGTCCAGCATGGTTTTGGTTGATCCGACCTCGGCTTGTCGGATCGAACGGGTCGCCTCGACATCGACGATGACGCCATGGTCGGTGTCGATCAGATAATTGTCAGAATAGCTAAAGAATGCTGGCCCTTTACGCGCTGCCGTCCACTGGCTGGCAGGATCGGAATGGGATGTGAACTTGGGCTGGACTTCGCTGGCGGCACCGAATGCAGCTTCATCTAACGTATCGAGATACTCGCGAACGGCGCGAGGCGCATCTGCCGGGTCGATGTCGGAGACGCACCAATCTTCTTTGGGTGTCGAATTCTGCTTGTTGGCATCCGCCTCGATCAGGCTGGCATCAATTGCCAGGCGCTGGCCGCTGACCAAACCTTCCGCGATGCAACGCGCAACAGTCGTCTCGAACAGATGACGCAGCAGCTCACTCTCACGGAACCGACCATGTCGGTTCTTGGAAAACGTCGAATGATCAGGCACGCAGTCAGTCAGATCGAGGCGACAAAACCAACGATAGGCCAGGTTCAAATGCACCTCTTCACAAAGCCGCCGTTCAGATCGGATGCCGAAGCAATATCCCACCAGCAGCATCCGGATCAGCAGCTCAGGATCGACGGATGGCCGACCGGTGTGGCTGTAGAAATCTGCGAGATAGGCGCGGATGCCACCCAGATCGACAAAGCGATCAATCGAGCGCAGCAGGTGGTCTTGGGGAATATGATTCTCAAGAGAAAATTCGTAGAACAACGCCGCCTGCGCTTCCTGCTTCGGTCCCATCATGGCTGGTCCTCCCCCCCCCCACTAAAGGAATTGAATCAGCAGTTCAGCCCTCGATCAAGGAAGAGTTTTTCAACAAAATAAGCCCAAAGTTACCTATTGATTTTGGGAAGATTCCCAGTCTTCAGCGTATCTGGCCAGGACAGCATGCTTGTCCAATTCGTCGAGTGTAAGGGTTTCCGATAAGTGCATCGCAACGATAATCGCATGCGACATAACACAATGCTGAAAGGAGTATTTCTGTGAACCTGCCAGCCTTTGATTTTCATAGAGAAGTTCGCAAACAAAGAAAAAATCAGACGTAACAGCCGATAGTGCAACGAGCTTTTCCCTGAAGTTATCGCAACTGTTCAAAAAACTGGAATTCAGCAAAATTTGGAATACCGCTTTAGTTTCTGCGTAAACCGTTTCAATATCCATTGCTTCCAACCTTGCAGATACAGGTTCAAAAAACACATTTCACCAGGAAAGACGAGCAATCTTTTGTAAGTTGGTTTGACAGGAAGGTTTGTCCGCATAGATGCCTAGCCCCCTCCCGTCGGACCAGGCGATTCACGTATCTTTCCGCGTTTGATGCGCAAAACCATTGCAGAACGGAACCCTTCACGATTTTCTGGGAACACCACAACTTATCACGGACAGGACCCCGAATTGGACTGGCGCGATCACGGCATCCTACTGACCTCTCGCCGCCACGGCGAAACCTCGGCGATTATCGAGGTCTTTACCGAATCCCACGGGCGTCATGCCGGTGTGGTGCGGGGCGGGACCAGCCGCAAGATCGCACCCATCCTGCAACCCGGCGCGCAACTGGATGTGCTGTGGCGTGCGCGGCTGGAGGAACATATCGGCACCTTTCAGGTCGAACCCCTGCGCTCGCGCGCGGCGGCGGCGTTTTCCGGGCGGCTGGCCCTGTCCGGGCTGAACGCCGTCGTGTCGCTTTTGTCCTTCTGCCTGCCCGAGCGGGAAGCGCACCCGGCGCTCTATACCCGAACCGAGCGGTTGATGGACCTGTTGGGACAGGATGAGATCTGGCCGCTGGCCTACCTGCGATGGGAACTGGCGTTGCTGGACGAACTTGGCTTTGGCCTTGACCTGACCGCCTGCGCCGCGACCGGCACGACCGAGGGGCTGGTCTATGTGTCGCCCAAGACCGGGCGCGCCGTCAGTGCCAAAGGGGTCGGGGAATGGGCAGACAAGATGTTGCCGCTGCCGCCCTGTCTGCGGGGTGAAGGCACCGCGCCGGATGCCGAGATTGCCGAAGCTTTGCGCACAACCGGATATTTCCTGAACCACCGCGTCGCCCCCGCGCTGGGGCATAACCCACTGCCCGAGGCGCGCGCGCGGTTCGTGGATCAGGTCACTCGGCGGCTGTGAACACCATCTCGTGCCCGTCCTCATTGCGCAAGATCAGCACATCACCCGACACTTCGGATTGGGTCATGGCCAAAAGGGCGGCGAAATAGACCCCTTCGGCCTCAAGCCCGGCGCAGGCGGCCCGCGTTGCTCTCAGGTCCTGAATTTCGAACCACGGGTAGGGCGCGTTCAGCGTGCCGTCATAGCTGTTGCAGGGGGCATTTCCGGTTATCCTGCCCTCTTCTGGGAACCGCAGCAGGGCGCTGGCGGCAAAGGGCTGTCCGTCGATTTCCTGCAGCGCCCATGTCCGGTCTGCTGCGCCATAGGCGGCAACGGATTCATCCCTGTCGCATTGAAACAGGGCCATCAAAGGCAGGGTCAGGATCAGGCGTGTCATGGCAGGGTTCTAGCGTATCAGCCGTAACTGCGGAACCGGGTCAGTAGGGCAAAGACCCGTTCAGAAGCCGCTCGCGCACTTCCAGCCGGGGTGCCCAGTTGTATCGTGTATCCTCGCGCACTGGCGCCCAGAACAAGACACCGCTGTTGCGCCAGGGGTCCAGGATGATGCCATCATACATCGTGTCCCCCTTGGCGCTGATCGATGCCGAATGGTGGATGATGCGAAACGGGGTCGGCGGTGACGTGGCCCAGTGCAGATCCAGCGTCCGGAAATTCTCCTGCCGCAGGCGTTTGGTCATCGCTTCGGCCCAGTCATTGCACAGGCCCTTTTCGCGGAACCCGTTGATGATCTTGGCGTTGTGGATGATCGCCGGGTCGGTGACATTCCAGTCCTGCTTCAGCTGCTGCGAATAGGCATAGGCAATCGTGGCCGCTTGCTGTGCCTCGGCCGGATCGACCTCCGCCCCAAGCCCCCGGATCGATTGCGCCAGCGCGTCCACATCACTCCGGCTCACCGTCGGCAGCGAGGTGGTGCAAGCCGCCAGAGCAAGAGCCGCAAGAACAGCACACATAGCAAGGAAAGGTCGGGTCATGCGTTATCCCAAAAGTTAATTGCGACGTCTCGTGTTCGGCTGATGCTCTACCGGTGAAAGGGGTGGGATCAAAGGGGGAAGTTTTGAAACACGTGGGTCATTTGTGACCGTCACGCGGGCCACGAGGGGCGATGGTTTGCTTTGTACAAAACGTACTCTGCATGGTTCGGACCGCGTACAGATTGTACAAAACAGGAAAAAGACCCGGCGCAAGCGCCGGGCCAGTCGGGGAAACAGGACTGCCGGAATGGGTCACCCGAGCAGACGTCGTGCGATGACCTGTGCCTGAATTTCAGCAGCCCCTTCGAAAATGTTAAGGATACGCGCGTCACACAGAACGCGGCTGATCTTGTATTCCAGCGCAAAGCCGTTGCCGCCATGAATCTGCAACCCGTTGTCCGCCGCAGCCCAAGCCACACGCGCACCAAGCAGCTTGGCCATACCGGCCTCGAGGTCACAGCGTTGGCCGTGATCTTTTTCCCATGCGCTGAAATAGGTCAGCTGACGCGCGATCATGATTTCGACCGCCATCATCGCCAGCTTGCTGGACACGCGCGGGAAGTTGATCAGCGATTTTCCGAACTGCTTGCGGTCGATCGCATATTGCATGGCGATGTCCAGCGCACACTGTGCAACGCCGATGGCGCGGGCGGCGGTCTGGATGCGCGCACTTTCGAAGGTTTCCATCAACTGCTTGAAACCTTTACCTTCTTCTCCGCCCAGCAGGTTCTCACCCTTGACATGGAAGCCGTCAAAACCCAGCTCGTATTCCTTCATGCCGCGATAGCCCAGAACCTCGATCTCGCCACCGGTCATGCCGGGGGTGGGAAAGGGATTCTCGTCAGTGCCCGGTGTCTTTTCCGCCAGGAACATGGACAGGCCGCGGTGGTCGGTGCTGTCGGGGTTGGTCCGAGCCAGCAGGGTCATCACATGGGTCCGCGCGGCGTGGGTGATCCAGGTCTTGTTGCCGGTTATCTTGTAATCGCCATTCGCGTCCTTGACCGCGCGCGTACGCAGGCTGCCAAGGTCTGAACCGGTGTTGGGTTCCGTGAAAACGGCAGTCGGCAGGATCTCGGCGCTGGCAATCTTTGGCAGCCACTGTGCCTTTTGCGCGTCGGTGCCGCCTGCGATGATCAACTCGGCCGCAATCTCGGATCGGGTACCCAGCGAACCAACGCCGATATAGCCGCGCGACAGTTCCTCGGACACCACGCACATTGATGCTTTGGACAGACCGAACCCACCGAATTCCTCGGGGATGGTCAGGCCGAAAACACCCATTTCCGCCAGTTCTTCAATGATTTCCAGCGGAATCAGTTCATCCTTCAGGTGCCAGTCATGCGCGTTTGGTTCGACCTTTTCCTGCGCGTAGCGGCGGAACTGGTCCCGGATCATCTCAAGCTCTTCATCCAGACCAGACGCGCCGAACATCGTAGCTCCGGCCTGATCCTGCATCAGCGCAACCAGACGGCTACGTGCGGCCTGAGAATTGGCCCGTGCCATCAGGGTCTGCACTTCGGTTGACTGAAAGCCCGACAGCGCGTCCCAGCCAAGGCCCATATCCTGAAGACGCACCACCTCGCCCTGGTTCATCGGAATACCGCCCGCCACCTGGTGCAGATATTCGCCAAACGCGATCTGGTGCAGCAACTGCTCGATCTCACCAAATTTGCCATCGGCTTGCAGCGCTTCTGCCCAGCGCTGCATCTGTTGCAGCGACTGCGAATATGTCGCCAGCCAGGCCAGACCATGCGCAGCGGTCTGATTTGCTTCGATCATTGCGCCAGAGACCCGGCCTTCAGCGGTCACCATGCCACGCACGGATGCGCGGGCTTTTTCAAAAACGGCGTCCACAGCAGGCACGGCGGCTCGCGTCAAATCCAGAAGATCGGGCAATACTGCATCAGTTGTCATTTGGGTCATATCCTGTCCGTCATGGGCCATGAATCGCGTCCTTTCCTCGGTCGTCTGGTCATATCATGCTGCACGTGCAGCGCAACAAAAATACTAATTATGCCGTTAAAAAGTTCAAAAATTACCTGAACATTTTTGCAATGCAGAAGAAAATCCAGATGATATCTAGAGGGCATGGACCTGTTTTCCCTTCTGTCGCCGCGAGAGCTGTTACTTGCCATCGCCGTTGCCTTTGCCGCCGGGTGGGTCAAGGGCATGGTCGGATTTGCCATGCCCATGGTGTTTGTATCTGGCCTGAATTCGTTTCTGCCGCCGGATCTGACCTTGGCGGGGCTGATCCTGCCGACCCTTGTCACCAATGGCGTTCAGGCTTTTCGCGGGGGCGCCAGCGCCGCACTCAGCTCTATTCGCCGGTTTCGGGTGTTCCTGGTGGTTGGCGGTATTTTCCTGGTGCTGAGCGCACAGCTGGTCAAGCTGGTGCCCGGCTCGGTCTTCCTGCTGCTGATCGGCGCGTTCGTGTCCTTCTTCGCCCTTGTGCAGGTTCTGGGCGTCAGGCTGGTGCTAAATCATCCATCAACCGGTGTTGAGGCCGTTGTTGGCGGTGTCGCCGGGTTCGTGGGTGGCATGTCGGGCATTTGGGGTCCCCCCACAGTTGCATATCTGACGGCCTTGAATACCCCGAAGAAAGAGCAGATCCGAATTCAGGGTGTCATCTATGGATTGGGGGCGGTCATGCTGCTGGCCGCGCATGTCTGGTCCGGTTTTCTGCGCGTGCAAACGGTTCCGTTTTCAGTAATCCTGATCGTTCCTGCCATGCTAGGGATGTGGGTCGGATTGAAACTGCAGGATCGCATCGATCAGGCCAGCTTTCGCAAGGCCACGCTGTTCGTTTTGCTGTTGGCGGGCTTGAACCTGCTGCGGCGTGGCCTGATGGGCTGAAGCTCTAGTCCGGTCGCCTGTCTGCAAACCGGAACGCGAAATACAGACCCAGCATCAGAAAGAACAGGCCCGAAATGTCGCCGATCAGGAACGCGATGTACTCAACCGTTGCACTGCCAAAGACCAGATTGGTCAGGCCAGAGACCAGAAAGGATGTGGCTATGCCCACGCCCATAACGCAAACCCAGCAGGGTTTGCGGTTCGGGTTGGGGAACAGGTCCCATCCGACAGCCTTCAGCAGATAGAAAACCGCAGGAACCGTCAGGACGGCGATAGCAATTGCCAGCAGGCGGGTGGGCAGGAAAACATCCGTTCCCGCCAGATAGGCAAAGACGATGAACACACCCGGCAGCATTGCAAATATTGCGCGCCACCCCAACAGCCAGGCCGACAGAACCCGTACGCCATGCGGCAAAAACAGCAGGCTCGCCCGGCTTGGGTATTCCGGAAAAAACACGTTCTGCATTGGCATCAGCACAGCGAAGGTCAGTATCGACGCCAGAACATAAGCCAGTGAAGCCGCAAGGGTGTCAGTCGCCCAGCCGCGCATCGCGATCACATCACCGTGCACGCACGGGGCGCGTCATCTGGGGGCATGAACGATGTACCGCCCGCGATTGGCGCTGCCACTTTGTGAAAGATAGCCTTTTTCGACCAGCGATTTCAGCGCGCGAAAAAACGTTGGGCGCGAAATGCTTTGGACCAGCGTATGCTCGATCAACCCGAACGTACGCACTTCCTGAGTGGATTTTGAAAGCTCTTCCGCGGCGTAATAGATGTCGCGCTCAACAGGAGATAGTTTTTCCAGCCCAAGCGTCCGCTCCATGCTTTGCATCAATTTGCGTAGTTCGGTGAGTTTCGAGATTTCCGTCATGGTGTTACCTGTAGTTTTCTGTGCCAACCGCCGCCTGTCCGCGACCATTTGAACCACACTGATCGCAATACCAACCAGCCAGTCCCATGTTGACACTCATCCCCGTTTGCTTAGACTAGAAGCCTGATTAGGTTGCTCAATCCAGCGTTGTGAGTGTGCGCATATGAGCTTCCACAAAGTCCTTTCAGTCAGTGCCCGGCGCGAATGTGCCGGGCTTTTTCGTCTCAACAGTAAATAGGCCTAGCGCAGATCGCACTTTGAAACAACGCACTTGTATGTGCATTTAATGACATACAACTATAAGATGAGTATTTAGCGGACGGCTAAAGAAGCTGCGGATTGGCAAAAAGAAAGGGGCTCAGCGGCCCCTTTTTTTCGTTTATCCGATTGCGACGGCTTTGATGTCGTCATCAATGAATGGCAGATACTGCTCGAAGTTTTCGGCAAACATCTGCACCAGTTTCTCGGCCTGCTTGTCGAATGCGGCCTGATCATCCCAGGTCCGACGTGGGTCAAGCAGAACTTCGGGGACGCCCGGAACAGAGACGGGAACGTCAAAGCCGAAATTGGCGTCCTTGCGGAACTCGGCGTCGCGCAGCGAACCATCCAGCGCTGCGGTCAGCAGGGCACGGGTGGCCTTGATCGGCATCCGGCTGCCGATACCATAGGCGCCACCGGTCCAGCCTGTGTTGACCAGCCAACAGGTCGCGCCGTGTTGGGCGATCTTGTCGCGCAGCAGGTTTCCGTAAACTTCCGGGCGGCGCGGCATGAACGGCGCACCAAAGCAGGTCGAGAAGGTGGGTTGCGGTTCGGTAACGCCACGCTCGGTCCCGGCCACCTTTGACGTGAAGCCCGACAGGAAGTGATACATTGCCTGCGCAGGCGTCAGCCGCGCGATCGGAGGCAGTACACCAAAGGCATCGCAGGTCAGCATAATGATGTTTTTCGGATGCCCACCCAGCGCGCTTTTGGATGCGTTCGAAATATATTCAAGCGGATAGGCGCAACGCATGTTCGCGGTCAGGGAGTCGTCGTCGAAATCCAGTTCCTTGGTCTCGGCGTCAAAGACCATGTTTTCGATCACGGTGCCGAATTTCGAGGTGGTCGCGTAAATCTCCGGCTCGGCTTCGGCGTTCAGGTTGATGGTCTTGGCATAGCAGCCGCCTTCGAAGTTGAAGGTGCCCCGATCCGACCAGCCGTGCTCGTCATCCCCGATCAGCGTGCGCGACGGATCGGCGGACAGGGTTGTCTTGCCAGTGCCGGACAGGCCAAAGAACACGGCGGTGTCGACCGCGTTGCCGACAGCATGGTTGGCCGAGCAGTGCATCGGCATCACACCCTTTTCGGGCAGCATGTAGTTCAGCAGGGTGAATACGGATTTCTTATTTTCACCTGCATATTCGGTGCCGCCGATCAGGATCAGCTTGCGGTCGAAGTTCAGCGCGATCACCGTTTCGCCGCGGCAGTTATGTTTGGCCGGGTCAGCCTTGAAGCTAGGGCAGTTGATGATGGTGAAGTCTGCGGTGAACTCGTCCAGATCCTCGCGGTCGGGACGGCGCAACAGGTGGCGGATGAACAGGTTGTGCCAGGCAAGCTCGGTCACCATGCGCACGTTGATTGCGTAGGTTGGATCGGCGCCCCCGACGAGGTCCTGCACGAAATAGTCACGGCCTTTCATATGCGCCAGCATGTCTTGGTAGAGGGCGTCAAATCCCTCCGGCGTCATCTCGGCATTGTTTTCCCACCAGATGGTGTCGGCCACGCTGCTGGTTTTGACGACATGCTTGTCCTTGGGCGAGCGACCGGTGAACTTGCCAGTGGTGACCAGAAAGGCACCGCCATTTCCAAGTGTACCTTCGCCGCGCTTCAACGCTTCTTCGATCAGCGCCGGTTCCATGAAGTTATAATAGACATTGCCCAGACCCTCGATGCCCTGATCCTCGAGGCGGAATTGCGGGTTAACCCGTCCAGATGTCATGTGTGTCTTCTCCTGTGGCGGCGCCGGGGCTTTGGGCCCTGAGGCGCCTTTGGGGCAGTGTACCGGGAAAACCGGCGGCTGAGCGCGTCTTATCATGGTCGTTCAGGACATGAACAGGCGGGTTTGACGCAGTTAGCGCAACCAAGCTCGGGTTTAGCGCCATCACAAATTCAATGACCGAGAACCGGGCATATTTTTGCGGGCATAAAGGCAAATTTGCCGCAGACCTGCCGCAACAAAGGCACGATTCGCAGTTACGGATTGATTCGGCGTCTTAAAACCGCCAACAATGCCTTACAAATAAGCGAATTATTGCGCGAGTGAGCAGGAATAGGGGTGAGCCCGATGTCAAAGATTGCACTTGTGGATGACGATAGAAACATTCTGACGTCTGTATCCATGACACTCGAAGCCGAAGGTTTCGAGGTTGAAACTTATAATGATGGCCAGGCCGCGTTGGATGCGTTCAACAAGAAGCTGCCGGACATGGCCGTGCTCGATATAAAGATGCCGCGTATGGATGGCATGGATCTGCTACAGCGGCTGCGTCAGAAAACGCAGATGCCGGTGATCTTTCTGACCTCGAAAGATGATGAAATCGACGAGGTTCTGGGTCTGCGCATGGGCGCGGATGACTATGTAAAAAAGCCCTTCTCGCAACGGTTGCTGGTTGAGCGCATCCGCGCGCTGCTGCGCCGGCAAGAAGCAACAAGCGGCGACGCGATCACTGCCAATAGCAATGACACAAAGGTTATGGAACGCGGCGACTTGCGGATGGACCCGCTGCGCCATGCAGTCAGCTGGAAAGGGAATGATGTATCCCTGACCGTGACCGAATTCCTGCTTCTTCAGGCACTTGCCCAGCGTCCGGGTTTCGTCAAAAGCCGCGACCAGCTGATGGATGTGGCCTATGATGATCAGGTTTATGTGGATGACCGGACGATCGACAGCCACATCAAGCGTCTGCGCAAGAAGATGCGCGCGGCTGATCCCGAGTTTTCGGCGATCGAAACCCTTTATGGTATCGGTTACCGGTACAACGAAGAATAGGCGCCACGCCAGCAAGGGGTAATGGGCTCTCGTGCGCGACACCGAAGCAGCAAGCGAACTACGTGACGGTGACGTCGTACTCGGGGATGACTGGGTCATTCCCGACGATTCCGAGTCAGCGGAACTGAGGGAAAAACGTTCTCAGAGAAACCTGTTTTCTCTGCGAGGCTCGCCTTTGGCGCGCAAGATCATCACCTTTAACCTGATCGCGCTGGTGATCCTGGTTACGGGGCTGCTGTATCTGGACGATTCGCGGAAAGAGACGGTTCAGCAAACAGCGCGCAATCTGCTTGGCGATGCGCAGCTGGTCAGCAACGTCTTTGAAACCCAGCTGCGACAGGGTGCGCAACACACCGCACAGGATGCTGGGAACCTCGACGTAAGAGATACGCTGTCTGGGTTGACACTTCCCGAAGGCGGCGAAGTCTTTGTCTATGACGCCAGTGGCACCCTGATTGGCTGGACACGCGGCGCCCCGCAAGTGTCGGCCATGCCGGTTCTTCTGCAAACCAATTCCGAGCTGCAAACCGGCAGCACAGTAATCAGCGACACGCTGAACGCGGTGTGGATCGGTGTGTCGAACCTTCTCAACTGGTCGACCGAGGTCGAGGCACCGACGCTGGCACAACGGGTGCAGGGAATAATCCCGCAGGCGCTGGCAGGCCAAAGTCAGGTGCAGGCTGTTCAGGACGCCGCAGGTGAGACCGTGATCGTGGCCGCTGCGCCGATCCTCTACGAAGATACCCCGGCCGGAGCGGTCGCCATCACCGGCCCAGCAGGCGAGATTGACGCATTGGCCCGTCGCGAGCAGGAACGCATCCTGCAAATGTTCGTGGTGGCTTTGCTGGTTTCGGTGGGTCTGAGCCTTGTGCTGGCTTCGACCATCGCCAACCCGCTGGCAGATCTGGCCGCAGCGGCGGAAATGGGTAAGGACCGGGGCACAGGGGTCAATCCGGGGCGCATTCGCATCCCTGATCTTAGCGCCCGTCCGGATGAAATCGGCCGCCTTAGCCGCGCTTTGCGGGGCATGGTAACGGCTCTGTATAATCGGATTGACGCAAACGAACAGTTCGCAGCTGATGTCGCCCACGAAATCAAGAACCCCCTGGCCAGCTTGCAATCCGCTGTCGGTACATTTCGCATGGTCAAGCGCGAAGATCAGCGCGACAAGCTGCTGGCTGTGATCGAGCATGACGTTCGGCGTCTGGACCGGCTGGTCAGCGACATCTCGAACGCATCGCGTCTTGACGCGGAACTGGTCAAGGAAGAAGAGCAACCCTTTGATCTGCTCAAACTGATTGGCAATTTAGGTCAATATCTGGGTGAGGATGCGCGATCGAAGGGGATCGACTATATCACCGATCTGCCATCCGATCCGATTGTCATCAACGGGCTTGAGGCCCGGCTGGCGCAGGTTTTCGTCAATCTGATCACCAATGCCATTTCCTTCTGTGAAGAAAATGACGCGATCAGGGTCTGGGTGCGTCAGCGCGACAACCGTGTTCTTGTCGTGGTCGAAGACACCGGGCCGGGTATACCGGAACAGGCCTTGACCAAAGTGTTCAAGCGATTCTATTCGCAACGCCCACCCGAGCATTTCGGCAACAATTCGGGGCTCGGTTTGGCCATCTCGAAACAGATTGTCGAAGCCCATGGCGGCGTAATCTGGGCTGAGAATATCCGCCCGACAGAGGCTGATATCACGTCAGACCCGCTGGGCGCGCGTTTTGTGGTGGGGTTGCCCGTATAAACCATGCAAGCAAGTTCTCTGTCAGACGCCAAAGACCGGGACAGCGCTTGTGTTCATGCCTCATGTATAACAGTGGCCGGGCGCGGGCTGTTGATTGTCGGTGCCTCGGGCGCGGGAAAATCGGCATTGGCATTGCAGATGATGACCTATGGGGCAGGGCTGGTTGCGGATGATCGGGTCGAACTGTCAAGGCGGGGCCATCAGGTCATTGCCGCCGCCGTGCCGCAGATACAGGGTTTGATCGAGGCCCGTCACATTGGTTTGATCAAAGCGGATGCATTCGGACCGGTCCCCTTGGACTATGTTATGGACCTGGATCAAAACGAGCCGCAGAGGTTGCCTGCCGAGGCGACAATCGTGCTGCTGGGGCAAACTGTTCCCTTGCTTCGCGGGGCAGGCGTGCCCAACTTGGCCGCAGCGTTGATGCAGCTTCTGAAATATGGGCGTGTACACCCGGAATGGCCGAACAAATGACAGAGCAACGGCGGATCGTGTTGGTTACAGGCCCATCAGGGGCCGGAAGATCCACAGCCATTCATGTCCTGGAAGACCTGGGCTTTGAGGCTATCGACAACTTGCCGATGGGCCTGTTGCTGCGCCTGCTGGACAGTGCGGACAGCGACCGCCCAATGGCGCTGGGCATTGACGCCCGCAATCGCGATTTCTCGACAATCGGGTTTATCGAACTGGCCGAAAGCCTGGGTCGCATGGCGCGGGTGGATTTGACCGTTCTGTATCTGGATTGCAGCGACGACGTGTTGGTGCGCCGGTTTTCGGAAACCCGCAGGCGGCACCCCGTTGCCAAGAATGCCAGCCCTGAGACCGGCGTTCAGCGTGAAAAAGAGCTGCTGGCCCCCATACGCGAGATTGCAGATACCCTGATCGATACAAGCCATCTGAACGTGCATCAGCTGCGGGAAGAAGTTGAAAACTGGTTTGCGCCCCAAGGGGGGCGACATCTGGCAGTTTCAATCGAGTCGTTTTCGTACAAGCGGGGCCTTCCGCGCGGGCTGGACATGGTCTTTGATTGCCGGTTTCTGGCAAACCCGTATTGGCGCCCCGAGTTGCGGGCGGCGGACGGGCGGCACTCGGACGTTGCGCGCTTTGTTCAATCGGATATGAATTACGCACCCTTTCTTGAACGTGTTATGGATTTGCTTACTTTGTTGCTGCCGGCCTTTCGGGCCGAAGGAAAAGCACATCTGTCGGTGGCTTTTGGATGCACGGGTGGGCAACACAGATCCGTCGCAATGGCAGAAGCTGTTGCAAAGGCCCTTGCAGAGGACGGGCAGCAGGTGGCAATTAGACATCGCGAGATGGAACGTCGGTCGTTGAGTGTGAGGTCGGATTGATCGGAATAGTGATCGTTGCGCATGGCGGTTTGGCCCAGGAATACCTGGCCGCCACACAGCATGTGGTCGGACCGCAGCCCGGCCTTGTGGCCATTGCGATCGAACCCGACCACGATAGGGATGAAAAACAGGCGGATATCTGTCGTGCGGCTGACGAAGTGGATATGGGCGACGGTGTTGTCGTTGTAACCGACCTGTTCGGTGGCAGCCCTTCAAATCTCAGCCTGCGGGCCTGTGCGCCTCAGGATCGGCGGATATTGTATGGGGCAAACCTGCCAATGCTCATTAAATTGGCCAAAAGCCGCCACTTACCCGTTGGTGATGCTGTCCGCCAGGCAATGGAAGCTGGACGGAAATACATCAATGCGCAAAATGTGACTTTGGACTAAAACCGGATTGATGAATATGACCACCCGAAGCCTGAAAATTATCAATGAAAAAGGTCTGCATGCCCGCGCCTCGGCAAAACTGGTCGAGGTTGTCGAAGGTTTCGACGCGCATGCCGAGGTGTCGAAGGACGGAATTTCTGCGTCAGGTGACAGTATTATGGGCCTTTTGATGTTGGCAGCCTCTCGCGGAACAACTATTGACGTCGAGACCTCCGGGCCGGATGCTGAAGCATTGGCAGAAGCTCTGGAAGCGCTTGTGAACGACAAGTTCGGAGAGGGGTTCTAAGCTGCCCTTGCCGGGACAGGAAGAACAGGAAGACCAGGAATTGGCGGAAACGACGCACGAGACCAAGACAAGCCCGGTGGTGGATGGGACCGCAGATCAGGGCGAGATCTACGACCGTAGAACTCTGACCTATGCAAACTCGTTCGATGACGCCTGGACTTCAACGGCCATTCGCGCCATCGAATGGTGCACGGGCAAGCTGACCATTCTGCGGATGGTCAACAAATTCGAGAAAAAGAACGAATTTTATCGTGGGCAGCGGTTCTGGGGTGGCGCGCTTGAGGTGATGGGGATCGACCTGACCACGCCGCTAGAGCAGATCGCCCGTATTCCAAAAACCGGCCCTGTGGTTGTCGTTGCCAACCACCCCCACGGAATGGTGGATGGTATGATTCTGGCCGAGTTGATCGGGCGGGTCCGCAGTGATTATCGCATTCTGACCCGCTCGGTCCTGACGGGTCTGGATGAGGCCGCGACATCTTTCATGATCCCGGTTCCATTTCCGCATGACCCCGAGGCGCAGGCCAAGATGCTGGAAATGCGTGGCAAGGCGATGGACCATCTGAAGGACGGCGGCGTCGTGGCGCTGTTCCCGTCCGGTGTCGTCATGTCATCGGATGACTGGTTTGGCCCCGCAGTCGAGCGCGAGTGGAATGTGTTCACCGCAAAAATGATCCGCCGTTCAGGCGCGCGCGTGGTGCCTATTTTCTTTCCCGGCAGCAACTCGCGATGGTACCAGATCGCCAACAAACTGTCGCCGATCCTGCGGCAAGGCTTGCTGCTGCATGAAATCGTCCGCTCGTGCAAAAAACCGCAATCGCCAGTCATCGGCGATCCGATCTCGGATCAGGACATGGAACAGTTGGAGCGTGACCCGCGTGGTTTCATGACCTGGCTCAGAAACCATACAATGTCGCTGGGCAAGTCAGGCCAATCCTGATCCGTGTCTTCATCTGACCGACACCGTGCTTGGCAAGGGCGGTTTTGTTAACGTGTCGGAACCGGCACCTCGCCGCGATAATCATAGAAACCGCGCTGCGTCTTGCGCCCCAGCCATCCGGCCTCGACGTATTTCGTCAAAAGTGGGCAGGGGCGATACTTGGTATCAGCCAGACCATCATGCAAGACGTTCATGATGGCCAGACAGGTGTCCAGCCCGATGAAATCCGCCAATTCCAAAGGCCCCATAGGGTGATTCGCGCCCAGCTTCATCGATTGGTCGATGGACTGGACGCTTCCGACACCTTCATACAGCGTATAAACGGCTTCGTTGATCATCGGCATCAGAATGCGGTTGACAATGAAAGCCGGGAAATCTTCGGCGCTGGCAGCCGTTTTGCCCAACCGGTCCACCACCGCTTTGCAGGCTTTGAAGGTTTCCTCATCCGTTGCGATACCGCGGATCAGTTCCACCAATTGCATGATCGGAACCGGGTTCATGAAGTGAAAACCCATGAAACGTTCGGGTCGGTCGGTACGGCTGGCCAGACGCGTGATGGAAATGGACGACGTATTCGACGTCAGGATCGTATGCGGCAGAAGATGAGGTTGCAGATCTTCGAAAATGGCCTGTTTGACCGTTTCCCGCTCGGTCGCAGCTTCGATCACCAGATCGGTCTGTCCCAGCTGCGGCAATTCAAGGGTGGTTGTAATACGCTTCAGGGCCGCCTGCATCGCATCGTCAGTGATCTTGCCGCGTGATGCCTGACGCGCCATGTTGCCTTCGATCGTGGCCATTGCGCTGTTCAACGCATCCTGACTGACATCATTCAGCAAGACATCGTATCCCGCCAAAGCCAGAACATGAGCAATGCCGTTGCCCATCTGACCCGCGCCAATCACCCCGACCGATTTAACTTCCATGTTCAGCTGCCTTTGCCCTGGAGGATACCGGGACAGTATCGGCAGACCGGGGCAGGCGGCAAGGGGATCGAACCGGTCAATTTTGCTTCAAATGCGCGCATTAGGAGATTCTCAATACCTAAGGCCGCAAATTGGCATTTGGGTGAAAATGTGGGGGGCTTGGTATGAGCTTTCATCGGGTCAGCGACAGCACAGAGGCCGCGTGCCAATATGCAGGATCAAACCTTTGGTTTCGGGCACCGCCCGGAAATCTTGAGACGCCCTATGTGGCCTGTCTGGGTGGAGAAGAGACGTTTGGCCGGTTCGTGGAATATCCATACCCGGCATTGCTTGCAAAAAGATTGCCGCAGCCTTGTATCAATTTTGGCAGTCTTTTTTGCGGGGCTGAGGCACTGCTTGCTGATCCGGGGGTCTTAAATCTTGTCAACGGATCGGACCTTTGTGTGCTGCAAGTGCTGGACGTGCCTTACCAGTCGAACAGGTTTTATCGCGTTCATCCGCGTCGGAATGATCGGTTTCTTGAACCCTCGTGCGACCTGCTGGACCTTTATCCCGAGGTCGATTTCACGGAAATCCACTTTGTCAGGCATTTGCTGGAACGGTTGCGTGTCATAAAGGACGCGCGCTTTGAGGTTGTGGCACAGGAGTTGCGAGAGACTTGGTTGCGCAACACATCCGAGCTGATACGCCGGATAAAGCCGGGGGTTGTTCTTCTCTGGCTGCATATACAGCGACAGGAAGACCGGCATCGCGACCTTGTCCTGCCCGACGCTGACATGATCGAACAGGTTCGACCGCTATGTGCCGATGTCGTGGAATGCTCGGTCAGTGTGTCCTCCTTGTCAGACGAGATCGAGGACGTGTTGTTCGGGACGCTGCAACAGCCTGTGGCCGAGCATATGCTCGGCCCCTCTGCGCATAGAGTGATTGCCTTGAAGCTTGAGGCGGCTTTGAGGGGATTGAATTGAAAAAGGCCCGCTTGGTGGCGGGCCTTTGGTGATTGTGGGGCTAAGATACCGGGATCAGCCGAGCTTTTCGGTCAGTTCCGGGACCGCCTGGAACAGGTCGGCCACCAGTCCGAAGTCGGCGACCTGGAAGATCGGTGCTTCTTCGTCCTTGTTGATCGCAACGATGACCTTTGAATCCTTCATGCCCGCAAGGTGCTGGATCGCGCCCGAGATGCCGACCGCGACATACAGATCAGGCGCAACAACCTTGCCGGTCTGACCCACCTGCCAGTCGTTCGGGGCATAGCCCGAGTCCACAGCGGCGCGCGATGCGCCAACCGCTGCACCCAGCTTGTCAGCCAGAGCTTCGATCAGCTTGAAGTCGTCTTGCGAGCCGACACCACGGCCGCCCGAGACAACAACGCCTGCCGAGGTCAGTTCCGGACGGTCGCTTGCAGCCACCTTGTCTTCGACCCACGACGACAGACCGGGATTGTCGCCGACCGAGATGGTCTCGACCGCAGCCGAGCCGCCGGTCCCCGCCGCATCGAAGGACGCGGTGCGGATGGTGACGACCTTCTTGGCGTCGTTCGACTTCACGGTCTGGATCGCATTGCCCGCATAGATCGGGCGCTCAAACGTCGAGCCGTCAACCACGCCCGAGGCATCCGAGATCACCATCACGTCCAGCAGGGCTGCGACGCGCGGCATCACGTTCTTGGCGTCGGTGGTCGCGGGGGCCACGATATGCTCGTACCCATCGGCCAGACCCACGATCAGCGCGGCGGTCGATTCCGCCAGGCGATGACCCAGCGACGCGTCTTCGGCCACCAGCACCTTGGACACGCCGTCGATCTTGGCGGCAGCCTCGCCGGCAGCGGCGGCCGAGCCACCTGCGGCCAGAACGGTCACGTCACCCAGCACCTTAGCGGCGTTGACGGCCTTGCCGGTGGCGTCCAGCGCCAGTTCGCCATTGTTGACTTCGGCAAGCAGAAGTACAGCCATTACACAGCCCCCACTTCTTTGAGTTTCGAAACCAGCTCATCCACCGAGCCAACGATGATACCTGCGGCCCGTGCCGGCGGTTCTTCGGTCTTGACGATTTCCAGGCGCGGCGTGACGTCGACGCCGTAATCGGCGGCGGTTTTCTCGTCCAGCGGCTTTTTCTTCGCCTTCATGATGTTGGGCAGCGACGCATAACGCGGCTCGTTCAGGCGCAGGTCAACGGTCACGATGGTCGGCATCTTGACGCTGATGGTCTGCAACCCGCCATCCACCTCGCGGGTGATCTTGGCGCTGTCGCCTTCGATATCCAGTTCCGAGGCAAAGGTGCCCTGCGACCAGCCCAACAGGGCCGACAGCATCTGGCCGGTGGCGTTCATGTCGTTGTCGATCGCCTGCTTGCCCGCCAGAACGATGCCGGGCTGCTCTTCCTCGACCACTTTGGCCAGGATCTTGGCAACCGCCAGCGGCTCGATATCGGTGTGCACATCATCCGTCGCAACAACCAGAATCGCGCGATCAGCCCCCATGGCCAGCGCGGTCCGCAGCGTCTCCTGCGCCTGCTTCACACCAATCGAAACGGCAACAACTTCGTCTGCCTTGCCAGCCTCTTTCAGGCGAATGGCCTCTTCAACCGCAATCTCGTCGAACGGGTTCATCGACATTTTGACATTGGCGAGATCAACACCGCTACCGTCCGCTTTCACGCGGACCTTCACATTGTAGTCAATCACGCGTTTGACAGGTACCAGTACCTTCATTGTAGCGCTTTCTCCTCAAAAAAACGGCAAGCCGCGAAGGCGACTCCACCAATGCTCTCGTCGGACTTGATAACGTCTGCTGCACCCGCAAAACAGAGCAAAATCGTCACGTCGTCGCGTCGGGACGTCGCGTTTTGCAGTTTTTTACCTTGAGGCACGCAAGATTGTTGCCCGCATTGTGCCTATTTTCTGGGAAATATTCAGCGGTTCGCGCCAGGAACCCACAGCACGTCATCCTTGCCATCGTTGTTTGCGCAACGGGCCGCGACGAAAAACCAGTCACTTAGCCGGTTGAGGTATTTGACGGCCACATCGTTAACCGGTTCCATATTTGTCAACTCGACCGCCAACCGCTCGGCGCGACGCGATACGGTGCGGCACACGTGCAAATGCGCGGCCAGCCGCGACCCCCCCGGCAGGATAAAGCTGCGCAGCGGTTCCAGTGTTTCGTTCATGATGTCAATTTCGGCTTCCAGCCGGTCGATCTGAGCGGATACGATTCGCAGCGGTGGATAGTCCGCTTCGGCATCCTTCTCCATTTCAGGGCGGCAGAAATCTGCGCCAAGATCAAACAGGTCGTTCTGAATCCGCGACAGGGCGGCATCGACTTCGCCTTCAGCCTCGGTGCGGGCCACGCCAACAAAAGAATTCAACTCGTCCACTGTTCCGTAGGCGGCAACGCGTCCCGAATACTTTGCCACACGCTCGCCATTTCCCAGTGCGGTTTTGCCATCGTCGCCGGTGCGTGTGTAGATTTTGTTCAGTACAACCATTACTGTACTCCTTGCCCGCGTAGATAGACGTAAATCACGATTAAAATAACGGCGATGAACTGAAAGAGGATGCGCAGGCGCATCATCTTGTTGCTTTTCTTAGCTGCTTCCATGCCGCCTTTGCCGAAATTCGCGATGCCCAGGGCTAACACAACGACAACCGCCGCCATGGCCAGAAGCAGAATGACCATTAAAGGGTCCATTTAAAGTCACCGTCCGGTTTTCTCGATTATCACCCATCTAGCGTCAAGGCACCGAAAAGCGAACGGGAAATAACGTCTCAGATATCCGAAAGGATGCGGTCCGTGGCTTTTGTTGGCAGAATCCGGCGCAGAACCCCTGCGACATATGTCGGGGTGGTTACATAGTAGCGTGGTTTGGGGCGGCGCGCCTCGACCGCATGGGCCAGCTTGTCGGTGACGGCGGAGGCGGGCAGTTCGAACCGGTCCGGTGCACTGTTTTCGTATAACCGCTTCAGCAGCGAACCTTCGTATTTTTCCCGCAGGGCCGAGCTCTCCCAGTCGATGTACTTTTCGAACACCGGGATTGCCTTTTCCCTGAGCTTCGAGGTGATCGGGCCGGGCTCGATCAAAACGACCTGAATGCCGGTATCCCGCAGCTCCAGCCGCAAGGTGTCGGTCAGTCCTTCGATGGCGTATTTGGTGGCGACATATGCGCCGCGCCAGGGGAAGGCGACAAGGCCCAGTACCGAGGAACATTGCACGATCCGGCCGTGGCCCTGCTCGCGCATGACGGGAATAACCTGTCGGGTCAGCTCGTGCCATCCAAAGACATTTGTTTCAAAGATATGGCGCAGAGCGTCTGTCGGGACGTCTTCAACCGCACCAGGCAGTCCATGCGCGCCGTTGTTGAACAGCGCGTCCAGCGTACCGCCCGTTGCTTCAAGTACGTATGACAATCCCGAGGAAATGGTGTCTTGGTCAGTATAGTCGATTCTTGGGCTTTCAAACCCTTGCGCGCGCAGGCGATCACAGTCGCGCTGCTGTCGGCAGGATGCAAACACACGCCAGCCTCGTGCACGCATTCCGTGTGCTGCGTCCAGCCCAATGCCCGACGAGCATCCCGTAATAAGAATCGATTTCTGCATGTGCCTTCCGAAGTTGAACCCCGCCAAAAGCTAGGGTGGGGTTTGCGGCAGGGCAATGACGTCCGGGCGTCAGTTTGATGTTTTCCGGACAAGTGATGCTGAAATCCACCCAACCTGTTGCGCGGGCAACACGCGCAGGCGCAGCCAGCCGGTGCCGGAGTCACTCAGGACCTCGACCCGTTGGCCAAGCGCGGCCTTGCCGATGATGGGATAGATCGTGCCGGGGCCATCGCGCAGATTAACCCGGGTGCCCGAAATTTCGCGGATGTCGGTCTGGGCCTCGGCAGGCGTGGGCAGTTTGACGACGGGCAACTCAGCGTCGGTGACCACCTGCTCCAGTGCGGTCACACCCTGTTCCAGTGACGCCAGGGTCAGTGTCACGCTTTCGTCTTTAAACAGCGAGGGATTGGCTTTCAGGCCAGCCGCGACCTGCGAGAGGAGGGCCTTTGTTTCGGTCTCGCCCAACTGGGTTACCGCCTCGGCAACAGGTGGATCCGCCGGAGCGGGTTTGACGGCGGCCCGGGTGACCAAATCTTCGACAGGTGCAGGTTCAACGACCGGGGCAACCGGTTCGGCCACGACAACCACGCGTTCCGGTTTGGCAGGGCGTACGCCGCGCGGTTCAAAATCGGGGCCGCCGCTCATCACATAAAAGGTCCAGCCGAGCGCGGCAAAGGTAACAAGTATCAGGCGCGTCATGGCGCATCCCCCAAAGCAATCGTAACATCAACAAATGGCAGCAAATCAATTGATGAGATCTTAGCATATTTTGGGTGACGAGTCGAAAAATGGGGGAAAACAACACGGTGTCTCCCCCTGTTGCAAAAAGCACGACTTTTCCCCAGCAATTTATGTGCTGCTCGCTTTACCAGGGCGCACTTGCGTCGTATCACATCATATATGAACGATACGATCGATGACCCCAACATGGAGGCCCCTGCAGGTGGGGGCGAGGTGGCGGAACCGCTGCGCCGCGCGATTGGTGAGCGGTATCTGACCTATGCGCTGTCCACCATCATGCACCGGGCGCTGCCCGATGCGCGGGACGGGTTGAAGCCGGTTCACCGCCGAATCCTCTATGCGATGAGAGAGTTGCGACTCAGTGCAACCGGAGGTTTCCGGAAGTCTGCCAAGATTTCCGGCGACGTGATGGGCAACTATCACCCGCATGGCGATGCTGCAATTTACGATGCGATGGCGCGCCTGGCGCAGGATTTCAACGTCCGCTATCCGCTGGTCGACGGGCAGGGCAATTTCGGCAATATCGACGGCGATAACCCGGCGGCCTCGCGATACACCGAGGCGCGGATGACCATCGTGGCCGAGGCGCTGCTGGAAGGGTTGAACGAAGACGCCGTTGATTTCCGCGACAATTACGACGGCACCCTGACCGAACCGGTCGTGCTGCCTGCACAGTTCCCGAACCTGCTGGCCAATGGCGCAAGTGGTATCGCGGTGGGGATGGCGACGAATATCCCGCCGCACAACATCTCGGAACTCTGCGATGCCTGTCTCCATCTGATCAAGACACCGGAGGCGCGCGACGACACGTTGCTGAACTACGTGCCCGGCCCAGATTTCCCGACCGGAGGCGTGATTGTCGAGCCGCCCGAGAATATCGCGCAAGCCTATCGCACCGGGCGCGGTTCGTTCCGTTTGCGCTGCAAGTACGAGGTCGAGGACTTGGGGCGCGGACAGTGGCAGATCACCGTCACCGAGATTCCTTATCAGGTTCAAAAGTCCAAGCTGATCGAGAAGATCGCCGAGCTGATCCAGACCAAGAAAATCCCGATCCTTGCCGATGTGCGCGACGAATCCGCCGATGACATCCGTCTGATCCTCGAGCCGCGCTCCAAGAATGTGGACCCTGAGGTGCTGATGGGCATGCTTTATCGCAACTCGGACCTTGAGGTGCGGTTCAGCCTGAACATGAACGTGCTGATCGACGGGGTGACGCCCAAGGTCTGCTCGATGAAGGAAGTGCTGCGCGCGTTTCTAGATCACCGACAAGAGGTGCTGCTGCGCCGCTCGCGCCACCGCATGGCCAAGATCGACCACCGGCTGGAAGTGTTGGAGGGCTTTATCGTTGCCTTCCTGAACCTCGACCGTGTGATAGACATCATCCGCTACGATGAAGACCCCAAAGCCGCGCTGATGCGCGAGGATTGGGGGATCGACCACATCCGCGCCACCAGCGAGGCCGACTATGTCTCACCCAAACCGGGCGAGGGCGAGTTGTCCGAGGTTCAGGTTGACGCGATCCTCAACATGCGCCTGCGCAGCCTGCGCCGTCTGGAAGAGATGGAGCTGGTTCGAGAACGCGATGAGTTGATGCTGGAACGTGCCAACCTCGAAGACCTGTTGGCCGACGAAGGCCTGCAATGGGCCAAGATTTCCGAGCAGTTGAAAGAGACAAAAAAGACCTTCGGCAAAGATTACGAAGGCGGCGCGCGCCGCACGCGGTTCGCCGAAGCGGGTGAGGTCGAAGAAGTGCCGCTTGAGGCGATGATCGACCGCGAACCGATCACGGTCGTCTGCTCTCAGATGGGTTGGATTCGCGCCATGACCGGTCATATCGACCTGACCCGTGAATTGAAGTTCAAGGATGGCGATGGGCCGCGCTTTATCTTCCATGCGGAAACGACCGATCGGTTGCTGGTCTTCGCTTCGAACGGGCGGTTCTATACAGTCAGCGCGGCCAACCTGCCCGGCGGGCGGGGCATGGGCGAACCCCTGCGCCTCATGGTCGATTTGCCGAACGAGGCACGGATCATCGATATCCTGATCCACAAACCGGGGCGCAAGCTGCTGGTGGCCTCGGATGCGGGCAACGGGTTCATGGTGCCCGAAGATGACGTGCTGGCCCAGACGCGAAACGGCAAGCAGGTGCTGAACGTCAAGGACGACGAAACAGCAGTGATCTGCAAACCGGTCGAGGGCGACCACGTTGCAATCGTGTCCCAGAACGGCAAGTTCCTTGTCTTCCCGACAGAAGAATTGCCCGAAATGACTCGCGGCAAGGGCGTGCGCCTGCAAAAATACAATATGGCACGCGGGCGGCAGGGGACGCTTGAGCTGGACGGCGGTCTGTCTGACATCACCACCTTCAACTGGGAGGAGGGCCTGAAATGGTCCATGGGAGGCGACAAGACCCGGCATGAGGCAGATATGTCCCAATGGCTGTCCAAGCGCGCCAGCGTAGGGAAAAAAGCGCCTTACGGCTTCCCGCGGGACTATAAGTTTTCGTGATCCGACCCCGGTTGCGGTAGAAATCCACCGATACGGCTTGGCACAACCCGCATCGGTGCGCTACACCCAATAAAAACAGGCCTATCGAGACAGAGAGACATGTTGCGCATTCTGACCCTAATCACCGGATTGGCCCTGATGGCCGCTTGCACGCAGACGCAGGTTTATGAGCCGCCTGAATCGCTGGGTGAATTCAAGCTGCGGGTCAACTACGCGTTCGCTGACAAGGCCGTGCAAGGGCCAGTATCCCGCGATGCAACACCCGACGAATGGACGAAGGCCATCCAGAATGCAGTCGATATTCGTCTGGGCCGTTATGAAGGTACGCAGGAATATGACATCGGAATCAGCCTGGAAGGCTACATGCTGGCGCCCCCGGGAATCCCGATCATCTACAATCCCAAAAGCACTGCGATTGTGCTGGTCAACGTTTATGACGTGAAGAAAGAAAAGTTTCTGGCAAAGGGAAAGCAGTTCCAGGTGCTGGAAGACACGACCGGAGGCAGTGCGCTGAAAGGGTCGGGGCACGAGCGTACCAAAAACGAACAGATGGCCGGTCTGTCACTGAAAGTAGCCGACCGGGTCGAAGAGTGGCTGGCTGAAGAACATGAAGAGAATGGCTGGTTCGAAAAACGGCCAGACCTGATCCAGCCCCTCGATTCCACCGAGGTTACGCAAAATCCGGCGGGATAACCGCATTTCCCTCAGGATGTGCTTGATTTTCCCCTTTGAACCAAATATCTCGCGCGCGCAGATAGTAACCCGGGACCAAGGGTCCCCCAAATCGCAAAAGGGCGCCTGAGGAATGGCAAAGGAAAAGTTTGAGCGTACAAAACCGCACGTCAACATCGGCACGATTGGGCATGTTGACCATGGTAAGACGACGCTGACCGCAGCGATCACCAAGTATTTTGGTGACTTCAAGGCGTATGACCAGATTGACGGCGCGCCGGAAGAGAAAGCCCGCG
>NZ_JBQFXM010000029.1:0-26959 GCF_056540845.1 Ruegeria sp. AL2 | reverse complement strand
CGCGGATTTTACCTTAAGAGGACGAGTGTCCGCTTCGCGAACATCTGTTTCTTCAAGCCTAGCTGCGGTGCGTTGGTCTGCTCGGAGCCCACTTTGACCGATGCTGCTCTATGCCCCAATGACAGCAATGCGCAGAAAGCAGACTTCGCAAAGTCCGGTTGACCACATTGTCCACCAAAGGCGACAGTTCTGCTTCGCGACTGGGCTATACATAGCCCTCAAAGCGTATTGTTTGCGGGACTTCAGTTGCACCGTTTTCCTGAGCGAGTAGGGCGCGTGCTGACGAAAAGGTAGCAAGCGCAAAAAGAACAAGAAGGGCCTTTATCATCGTAGCGCCTCGGATCCGGGTTTTGAACTTGGGCCGGGGTTCACAAATGATCGCCCCGGCCAGCGTCAGGGCAAACGAGGTAGTTCTTGCCCTGAAACATCGTACTTTCGCCTAATTTAGAAGATCACCGACGATGCCGACGGCATCGACCACGGTAGACAGGTCATTCGTAACTTCGAGGACTTCGTCATCGACCAGAATGTAGCGGTTTCCTTTGCCCGGCTCCCCAAGCTTCCATTTGGAAAGGTCCCCAATATCCTCGAACTCCAGGTCAGATGGGAGCTTGGCACCGCGCGTGTAGCGCTTGATCTGTCCAGGTGGTACAGCTTTTGGGCCTTTGCCGGGTTTGTCTTCTATCTGAATGCTGACATCACCGTTCTTGCCCCCCTTGTTCGGCTTTTTACCCTTGTTGTCTTTGGCATGGGCATCGCTGCCTCCAAGGATGAAAAACACAACTGCTAAGGCTGCAAGAATTCCGTATGCAATCTTCATAGATTGTTCCTTTGCTTCCCAACTTCATTCGACCGGCGTTGAAAATTCCGGCACGCGCTTGATCTCTCTTAGTTGCCCTTTGGCACACCCCTTAGTGACTGCCTTCACCCCGCATTAGAAAACGATCCGGGTTCTTAGACCGAACAGGGTAATCCGGTCCTGATCGGGATTTAGAAGCGGGTCGGAAATGAATTGTACCGATGGCGTGATCTGCAGTCCGGGTGAGATTGAAAAGCGGTAGAAAGCTTCAAGCGTGAACTGATCGCCATCTATGCCTCTTGCTTCGGCCCAGTTTAGGCCCAGACCGGCCAAATCGGTGTTGCGACCATAGTAACCGAGACCGGCAGAAATCGACCGTTCATAAAGCGCTGCGGTTCCCTTCGAGGCCCCTGCACGGAAGAACGGCATCCATTTATTGTCAACAAACCATGCGGCGGAAAACGCTGCGCCGTAATCTTCTGCTCGACTGCCATCGTCAGCCGCATCCGCATGCCAGAGGGTCAGATGGATATTGTCGAAGTAGATGCGATCAAAGCCGGACGTGTACCCAAGTTCGAGCGACTTGAAGAGATTGCCGTCGCTAAACACATCAAAGTTTGGATCGGACGGGTCGGCGTTTGCGTCTGATACGCTGGCAACGGCGTAGAGGTTCTCGCTCAGCTTTACCCCACCGGCAACACCAAGGCCTTGGTTGGGCGCGTTGATTGTCGGGTTGGTGTTGAAAGACAGGTTCTGGAAACCACTGTAGGGGCTTACCAACCCATAGATATCCACAAAGTCTGTTACATCAATCTGGCCGACTTGCAGCGTCCAAGAACCGTTCTCGGCCCTTTGGGTCCAGAACAGATTGGTCAGCAGCAGACCATTATCGTTGAAGGCTGTCCCTGTGATCGAAAGGGCTCCGCCATCCAGCCCGAGAAACTGTGGGGCAACGTCCGTGTAACTGTGCCGGTCTTCGATCTTGAATGTTACAGAGCCCCGTTCAGTCGCCTGCCAATTCCCGTAGAATCGTGCAATTCCGCTGGCCGCTTCGCCGGTTCCCAAATCAGCATTCGTGGTTTGGCCCAGTGCCAAGTAGTCAATATTGAACTGAAACCCACCCTCAGCCAGTCGGTCTTTCCACTGAAACCAACCCGGCGCGATGTTGCGTGGAAAATTGGAACGGTATTGTGGGTCGGTCAGGCCATCTCCGGGCTCTAGATCAGCTTCGACCGAAGATGGACCGGATAGTCCCTGAGCCGACGCGGCGCCAGCGAAGGCAATGCTCGATGCGGCAACCAGAAGTCTTATCATTTTGACGCCTGTGCCCCACCGGTCTTGCGATTTCCCGCCGCGCGGATGCGATCAGCAGCACGCTGCTTCCATTCCAACCTGTCTGCCTCGGTTTCCAGAGTTTCGACACGTTCTGTCTCTAGCTGGAAAGTCGCATTCATAGGCATGAGACCATCCACAACCATCATATTCTGAACAGAAGGATCGATAGTCAGCATGCCCGTCAGCCGAACGGGTTCATGGAAATAGCGGGGCGCCCAGTCCCCGTTCAACCGCACACGGATCATCTGGTTGGGCGGAGGTGGAGGCATATGACTGCACATCCCTCGTTCGGGCACCAAATACGCGACAGGCCTCCCGTCCGGATCATTCGGAGCAGGAATGGCAAAGCCCGTCAGTGTGATTGTTTGACCGTCGAATTCCGGATTTCCGTTCGTGCCAGCCTTTCTTCGCCGTTCCGTCACGACCTCTCGCTGATCGAGTAGCCAGTCGACATCAATTCCATCAGCTGCCAAAGCATCCTCAGTCTCGGTCAGAAGCATTTGCCACTTTTGCCGCTCGTCTTCACTACCACCATCCTGCTGCAACCTGCCGCGTATACGCACAACGAAAAGAACATCGTCGAACTGTTCGGGGCTGAGATCACGATAGGGGTCATCAAAGACCTGCGCAGACGGATCTGGCAGGTCTGCCCAGTCCAACGCGGTTCCAGGCGTCGCCGCAGCATCATAACCGCACAAAACCAACCCTGCGAATACTGCGGAGCAAAACCAATTTCGCATGAATGCTCTCCGGCTGCTTTATCTGGTCAATCCAGTGTGTTTTTGTAGATCACACCGTCCTTCATGATCAGGCGGATTGTTTCTGGGCTTTCAGGCCTCGGGTCGGCCCCAAACCATTGATCACCCGTACCAACCACCGAGAAATCTTCGAGCGGATTGCCGTCGATCAGCAGGATATCCGCATAGGCGCCTTCCTCGATCACACCGAGCTTGCCAGATGTGTAAGGGTTCGAGAAATCGCCTGACAATGCTACGACCTCACCGCCGATTGACGTAAGTGTCACCATCGACTGGTACGGTCCGAAGAACTCGTTATTGAGATGTTTTTCATAAGCAATCTGGATGTTGCATGCTTCCACTGATCCTACGCAATCGGTCTGAAAGCCGCGTTTTACCGGGCATTCCTTCATATTCGGAATGTAGTTCGCGAAAGTCGCGGACGCCGATATCGCTTTCGCGAGGCTCTTGGGCTCGTTCTTGACCGATGGGATATCCAACAAACCCGGATCAAAAGCCGTGAGGTTAGTCGTTATGTAAGCCCCTTTCTCGTTCATAATCTCGGCAATCTCGCAATCGAAGGAGAAGCCGTGTTCAATGGACATTACACCGGCCTCAAGGGCGTTCATGATTGCTTCCTTGCGGTAAGAATGCGCCATGACATAGGTGCCGTATTCGTTGGCAACCTGAACGGCAGCTTCGATTTCTTCCTTGGAGCCGGCGAGCAACTGCCATGGGTCAAACGCCGAGATCACCCCACCCGACTGCATGAATTTCAGCTGTGTCGCCCCCATGCGCATGTTATTACGACCATACAGGTAGACATCATCGACACCGCTGACTTGTTGCGCCATGTTCAGATTACCGAAGTTGGTCTGTCCGCCCGGCGGCGAGGTGAAGGATGCGAAGTCAGCGTGGCCGCCGCGTGTCCCGAGGAACGCGCCTGACGCATAGTGACGTGGACCGACGATCTGTCCGGCGTCGATGGCCCTCCGCAGACCGCCGTTGGCGCCGCCAGCATCTCTTACAGTCGTAAATCCTTGCATCAGGTACATCTCGGCCATCCTGGTTCCATGGATGCCAAAATCCTCCCAGGTCGAGTTCGTTTCCATGGAAGCGATAGACGGTCCCATGAGCATGAGGTGTGCGTGAAGCTCGATGAAGCCCGGTGTGAGTGTCCTACCGCCGCCATCGATCACCTCCGCATTGGGGGCATCGATCGCATCAGTTGAGACGACCTTGATAAGGTTGCCCTCAACCAGAACACTGGCATTCTCAATGCGTTGCTCATTCACACCGTCGAAGATATGCACGTTGGTAAACAGCGTTTGTGGTTCTTCTTGATCCTGAGCCTGCGCGGTCGTCGAAAAAGAAAAAACTGCCGCGACAATTGCCGTCGAGCAAAGAGACATTCGTAAGCCGGACATAAGTACCCCCTTCATATTCATGTTTTGCCAACTATAGTCTGGAATTCACCGACGCGGTTGCCCCTTTTTAATTAGGATGTACGAATATGATGATTAAAATGGCCACTTCTTAAAACTAATCCAAACAAGGGTTATGAGCTTGCCTTTCAACTCCACCTCCCGAGAGCATAGCGAGGGCTTTGTTCGCCTCTCTTTAGCCGCTCCCTTTCTGCAATATCTCACCGAACGTAAGATCAATCCGCAACCAGCATTGGATCAGGTCGGCTTGAAAGCTGAACTGATGACTAACCCATCCGTGTTCGTTCACTCCGAGTTGGTTTACGGCTTGGTAAATGCTTTCTCAGAAGTATCAGGGGATCGATACCTAGGACTGAATGTAGGGGAGTCGTTTGACCTGCAAGGATGGCCGCCCTTCGCTCAAGCCTTGCAATCTACAAAAACGCTGTTCGAGTTTTTTACCCGCTTTGTTGAGCTCGTGCCGCAGGAGTCCAATTCTGTGCGGCACAGCCTTGTCATTGAAGCAGACAAAGCGACTTATCGTATCGAGAGGCAACAGGAACCAACCGTCCCACCCATTCAGGTGACCGGTTTTGGTGCCGCAATCTATGTACGCCTGTTGCAGACCGTCGTCGGAGAGTCCTGGGACTCTTCCCGTGTGCGATGGGAAAGCAGATACATCAATGGGCTGCCTATCGACTACAAAGGGATCGAGGTTGGCCTTGGAACCGATCCCGGAATGCAAATTAGTTTTCCTGTGGAATGGTTGTTTTTGCACCACGTCTCTGAGGGTTCTGCCAAGCCCATAGCATCACTTCGACAAGATGAAGAAGTAACTGTGGTGGCAGCTTTGCGATCTGTCTTACGCGACAAACTGGATGAAACCGATTTGGGACCAGAGATGGTGGCTGGAATGCTGGGAATACAACCGGAACGGTTTCTGAAAGCGCTTCAAAAACAAGGCACAACACTACCGCGCGAAATCAAACGGCTGCGTATCGATGTCGCCAAGGAGCACCTCAAACAAAACCAGATGACAATTGCAGAGATCGGACTGATGCTCGGCTATTCTGACAAGTCCCATTTCACTCGCTTTTTCCGAGGTCAGACCGGAATGACACCGACCAAGTTCCGAAGCAAGTAAATGTGGTCGAGCCAAATGAACGCTTCGAAGATTAGGTCCTCGTGGGATCAGTTCGGAGAAGTTGTAGTGCGACGTTGAACAGGTTAGTCGACGACATGAATGGTTGGTTGCCACCGCCGATACAACCTCTGCAACTGGCCGTTTCGTTGTGTATTTCGGAGTTAGCAAAGCTTGGTTGCGAAGGTCCGCTTCGGGCTGCGAGCGGTCAATCATGCTCATCGCAGAAAATGGCAGCGCTGAGCCGAAAGCCGAAAGATTCCTACTTTTGTCGAGCTAGTACCTCGGCGGCCCGACGAACTGCGAGTACCGCTGTGGCGTAATCTCCCAAAGAAATCCCTCTGAAAGCGAATGCAGCCGGTTTCTCGCTAAAAGTGGTATCGACTGCTCCCGAGACAATTTCCGTCAAATCTCCAGTTACTTGATGATATGGCAGCATTGGTTTGTCGCTTTCAGATTCCTGTTTTCGGTCGTCAACAATAACAGTTTTGAAGGCGGTCATACCCTCTGGAAGCCACGGAATACAGGCATCTGTAATGGCGGCGAAGGCAGTCGGCTTTAGCCATCGGGCATCCAGAAAAGGTTCGGTGGAATAGTCCAAAGTTATTGATGTCACTACCAGATCGGCATCACGCAAGGCGTCCTTGGCATTGGCGGCTGTTTGGGCCTCGAGGCCCATGTCCCGAGCCCGGCGACAAAGCTTGTCGACATTCGCTTTGCCACGTCCGAACACACGAATGCTCTTCAAGGGGAAAACCTCGGAAAACGCAACCAAATGGGAGTGAGCTTGCACGCCGGCCCCAACAAAAGCCATTGTCTCAGCAGTAGGATCAGCAAGTCGACGCGCCGCAACAACTGACATCGCCGCTGTTCTGACAGCCGTTACCCAATTTGCCCCTAAAACGGCTCGGAGAACTCCGGTTTGCCCGTCCATAACCATGATTGCACCGTTAATCGAAGGGAGCCCCTTGTCCGGATTATTTGGACACACCGTTACCTGTTTGGTCACGATGAACCCATCATTTCCCACCGCCAAGGTCGACATTGCGTACCGCCCGTCTCCGGGTAATATGGCTGTCTTAGGGGACGTATGAAGCTGCTTTCCCGCCTTGGCTATCAGCGCAGATTCAATCGCGTCGGCAACTTCCGAAGGTTTGATACCTAAACCTTCCAAGTCCTCGTCAGAAAGATAAGTTATTTTGCTTTCAGAAGTCATCTTAGCGCCGCTCCGCTTTACATTCAGGCTTCCCGATTAGGCTATCAAATGGCGTGTTAGCAAAATCTTTAGGTGTCCAGATTGGGACTTCACTCGAGTACATTATTCGTTGCATTGGGATTTCTGTTTTGACGCTTTCGGTCTCAAGTTGTCTCAAGCCAGTTGAGTTTGAAAATTGTATGCTCTCCTTCGAGACCTTTAAGCGGGACAGTCATTTGCTCGGCAAACTGAAAATCCTGTGATCCGCCCACCATGATCCGTGTGGCATCCGAGACGCGGATATCACTTGGCGCAGCGAGAGCGGCTATTCGTGCGGCCTTGTTGACAACGGTCCCGAAGTGATCAGCATCAGAAGTAATCACTTCGCCGGTATGCAAGCCGATGCGAACCCGCAACTTTGGCTCGTTTGTTTCCGCCGCGTTCGCCTGCTGGATATTCTGGGCTGCCAGCAATGCTGCCCTTGCGGAAGCAAAAGACGACATCACCCCGTCTCCCAGTGATTTCACCGTACGTCCACCACTCCCGACGATCTGCGTTTCGACAAGTCGCAGATGTCTTCCGAGGGCGTCGCTCCAAAGAGTATCTCCTATAGCCTCAGCGATTTTTGTGCTGTCTGCGATATCGGTGAACATGATGGTCGCTATACCACTTTGCCCGAGTTCGTGGGGTGTAGAGAGGGCGGCATCGAGCAGTTCCTCAAAGCCTCTGGCCTCGTACCCAAACCCCTCTACGTTATTGACCGGTATGGAATTGTGAACATGCACAATCTTCCAGGATCCTTTGTCGAGTTTCAGAATAACTGTGGAGCGCAGATGCGCGGACTGTCCTGTCTCAATACCCTCAATAGTTGCTTCCCATTCGACCCAACCGAGCGAACCGCATTCAAATCCTCTCAGTTCCTCTACGTGCCACTTGAACCGTGGAACCTCCCCGATGTATTGCTCCATACCGCGACGTAGCGCATCGCCTTTCCAAGCCTCGCCCTGTGCTGAGCCAAAGTATGACAGGGCAGCGTCATCAGAAAAAAGATGTGCCACCGTCTCACCATCGCCTCGACCGTAGGCGTTGATCCATCGTGCCACTATAGCGGCCAGTTCTGGTGAGGGGCTTATAGTATCTCTCATGTCAGAACGTCGCGTCGACGGCCAGATAACTGCTTCGAAAAATATGACCTTCGCACGTCCAGTTCCTTTTGAAGCGTGTCATGGCATAACCTTTCCCGAGATCTCCATTTCTGAGGTCCTGTCAGTGTAGGCCAAGCCGGGGCGGCCATAAAGACATAGTCAGCTTTGTCCGCATCTGAGACATCGGACGAAACCGCGGCGAACGGCCGTTGTTGGTAAGCGCAAACCCTGGCCGCGGTCGCTGGCCATGAATGACCGCTCATCGAGGTTACGGGTCATCCGGAAAAAATCCCAGATGGCCGAGACGACCCCAGAGCGGCTATCTTAATTTATTCAGCGAGCAACGTCCTAAGCAGTAAGCTCTCCGCCAGACTGAAGCCATCGCGCATCGTCTTCCGGAAGCAACTCTGCAAGACGTTTGTGAAAGGCACGAAGGTCTTCGTCTGAAAGCTTGCCCTCCCACTTGCGACTGCTTGCGCTATCGAAGAAGGCTGACGGGTCTTTGAAGGTTGTGGACCGTTGTGTTTTTTCTTTGGCACTCGCGCGCGCATTAGCTTGCATGTTCTCGAATTGCATACTTTCCGCAATTGCGGCCAACATTTCATCGTCAATTTTGAGGCCGAGTACGGAAGCTAGCTTTCTGGTATGAGAGAGTAAATCGCGCCGCATATCGGCGTAGTGGAAAATGTGTATGTTGGGATGTTGGATGTTTGACTTGAAGGACTTGAAGTGATGAACGATGGCCTCAAGGGTGATCCCATCGGCCATCTCCTCTCGAACGGTCTCACCAACAAAAAGTGCGAATGAAGCTGTCGGCTTATCCGGGAACCTGTCTTGGATCAGGTCTTCCTTCAGGTTTGCCACATGTCGGCGCATCGAAAAATGTGCGTCGATTGGGTGTCTGTACACCGCGATGTAGGTGCAATCTGGATCGAAAGGAATGCCGTCAAAAGGCGTATGGGTCTTGATGCATCTTCTGTGGTTTTGAGCTTCGAACATTCGAACTATAGGGAGTTGATCTCGAAACGCAGGGTCGAGCCAAACCGACAGATCATCCATGACCTTGTCCATACCAGGCTTTTCAAACAAGAGCGACAGCACAAGGGCCTGTGTCCATGTTGTTCCGCACTTAGGCGGTGTTGCAACAATCACATCTCCTTGGCGCAGCGCGAACATGTCCCAAATCCGATTGTCGGTAAGACGTGTTCTGTACTCGAATGCCTTTCTTGAAGACGCCCGTATTGTCATTCTGATTTCCGCCAATGGACCCTTACTGAAACGATAGCAAGCATGCGGCACCGAACCTAGAATTTTGATGGCACCCGAGTATGAAGGCTTTTCAAAGTGCCAAGCCAAAACCTTGCATTCGCGGCTAGAAGCTCGTTTTGCCCTCAAGGCAGTCATACGCGGCACCTTGCTCCAGTGTCTGTGCTGCGGTGCAAAGTCGAAATTACAAAGTTCGGTTTTCGAGGTCCGCTTCTGCCTAATTTACCCAAAAGCAAAAAGCTTGCGTGTCGTTATTCGGTCACTGATGTTCATTGAATAATGATCGCGATTTATGCGCGAAACCCCTAATATCCCTTTGACACTCCTTCACAATGGATACGCGGGAGGATTTTGTTTGGAGCGGTACTTGGCTGCCATACTCGTGGCTGATGTTGTTGGCTATAGCGCGCTTGTCAGTGCTAACGAGGAAGCCGCATTGCACACATATAGGGGCCACTTTAGGGCGCTGGAGCCGCATGTCGGCCTGAATGGCGGACGCCTATTCAAAAGAACTGGTGACGGTTTTCTTGCAGAGTTTTCCTCGGTTGTAGATGCGCTGGCATGTGCGGAAACGATGCAACGTCAGATGGCTGAGCGGAACGGGGCGCGCGGGCAAAGTCCGGAAATGCAATTCCGGATGGGAATTCATGCGGGCGATGTTTTTGATGACGACGGTGATGTTCTTGGTGACGGCGTCAACATCGCGGCCCGGCTGGAAGGTCTTGCTCCTCCCGGAGGGATCATCGTTTCAGGTCGGGTTTACGAAGACCTTGTGGGTAAGGTGGATGTATCGTTCACCGAATTGGGGCCGCAATATCTGAAGAATATCACACGCCCTGTAACTGCTTACTTGGTACAAACAGCATTTGCTACTGAATCCCCGTTAACTCAATCCCGTCCTGACAGGCCTTCAGTGGCGGTGTTGGCTTTTGACAATCTGTCGCCTGACGCTGAACAGGATTACTTTGCGGAAGGTATTACCGAAGACATCATCACCAGCTTATCCAGAGTGCCCTGGATATTCGTGGTCGCCCGAAACTCTTCTTTTTCTTACAAAGGGCTTTCGGTTGATGTGCGTCGTATCGGCCGAGAGCTTGGTGTCCGCTACATATTGGAAGGGTCCGTTCGCGGCGCTGGTGACCGGTTGCGTGTCACGGGTCAGCTGATTGATGCGGAAACCGGGTCTCATGTTTGGGCGGATCGATACGATGGCAAGCTCGATGATGTTTTCGAGCTTCAGGACCAGATTACCGAGGCTGTCGTTGCTTCGATTGCGCCAGGTATCAGACAAGCTGAAATAGACCGTGCTGCTCACAAGCGCCCTGACACCCTTGGAGCCTATGATCACTTCCTACGTGCGCAGTCCTTGATCTACAGGTTCAATTTCACTGAAGCAGACGACCATTTGTCAAAAGCTCTTTCACTCTCAAGTGAGTACCCATTGGCAAGCGCTCTTCGAGGCTGGATCCGCACTTTGCTATGGAACCCGGATACGCGTCCAAACGAGGCCCGATTTGATTACGCAATTCAGCTGGCACATGAGGCTCTGGCGGCATCACATCTTGACCTAGAGGCGCAAGCATATGCCGGTTACGTACTCGCGTTTCTGTCGGAGGATACAGAGTACGGTTTGTCACTTGTGGATCAAGTCGTCGAGAGAAGCCCAAATTGCGTTTCAGCCTGGGGATCCAGTTGCGTACTGCATGGCCTGATGGGCCAAGCACAGACGGCACAGGCACATGCCAGGGAGGCGCTCCGACTTAACCCGAATGACCCACTAAACTACCGTGTCCAGATGGGTATCAGCCTGTCGCAAATCGCGGAAGGGAACTGGCGCGATCTAAGAGAAACCGCCCAAAAAATGCGTGCATTTCATAATACTGTGACTGTCTTTCGCCTGAACGAACTTGTGGCGGAAATGGCTCTCGGCAATGAGAGCCGAGCTAGAGAACTCGCACGTATTCACATGTCGCGGGAACCCGATTTTAGCGTTTCAATGTTCCGGCATATGCGCGCTCGTATCTCTATCGCAAAACCAGAAATCTATGACGCCTACTATAAAATGCTGGCAGCCGCAGGCATTCCTGATTGACGACACCAGTTGTAGACCAGCGGCAAGTCATAGCAAGCATGCAACATGTGGAAACATATTTTTGCCGCTGGAAGAATGCCCAATTTGGTCTGCGAACAGTCGTTGAAGTGAATAGCGGCGAGCGGCAATCGAACCTTCGCGGCGCTCGGCGTGAACGATTGCTCTGCGGACAAAGCTGCCATTGCCACGTTAGATCAGATTAATAGGTTTGCAGTTTCATGCTCTAATCAGAACAGATGCCCATACGTGCGAATTGCATGCTGTCTGTTTTGCAGTTCAAGTTTGGCGTAGATTTTACTTGTGTGGTTTCGAACGGTTTTTTCACTCATTTGAAGACTTCTAGCAATTTCTTTACCACTCATTGCTTGGCAGATTAGTCTCAGCACGTCCTGCTCGCGCTTTGTCAAATCGTTAAAGTCCGTCGTTTGACCGGAAGATGTAAATTCAAGCAAGCTCTTGGAAAAAGCGCGCCAGGCAGGTTCATCGCGTTGAATAATGTGATTTTTTCCTTCTAAAGCAGACATTGTCGCTTCGGGAATTTTCTGAGCGAGACGTTGCCCTTCTTCAAACGGAATAACCTGATCGTTCCTTGAATGGATCACCAGTGTTGGAACTGAAACCTCTGGCAATAGACTTTCAACATTAACGTCAGCGCGCGCCATAAGCAGGTCGGCCCCTGTCTCAGGCAAAACGGTCTTTTGGCAAAGCTCTGTAAACCAAGAGCGTTGTTCGGGCGGCGCACCAGGAAGAAATCTTGATGTAAATACATCTTGAAACGCAGGGTTGTCATTCTCCCAACCCAGGCGAAATACATCGATAACAGTCTTGTAGTTTTTGGCGGCAACCGATCCGCGGTGGTTGCTGCCCCTTGCATAGCCTCCAACGAGTACCATCCCGGCGACTCTACCGGGATACCTCAGCGAATACGCGATAGAAGTCGCAGCGCCCTGAGAAATACCCAGAAGATAAATTGGTTCGTCTATTTCAGCGGCGTCGATAACAGCTTCGAGATCATCAACCCAGTAATCAATACCCAGATTCTCAACTCGTTTGTCAGATAATCCGCAGCCTCGCTCATCATATCGAACAAGGGTGAATTGACTTTCTAGCAATTCGATCCAGTGAGACCAAATTGGACTGTCTAGATCATAACTGAGATGCGTGAGCCAGTTAGCCGCCTTTACCATTGGTAGGCCGTTTCCGGATTTGCTCCACGCCAGCGACGTACCATCGCTTGAAGAAGTGTATCTAACGGTTCGCATGTCTTTTTTTAGTCAATTTGGGGCAAATGTCCCATCAATTTCCCGTCGGTATGAGTCTAGCCGGGACATGTGTCCGATAGGTTGAAGGCCAGATGAGTGACACCATTGTGAAACTCAGATTGGAGGTCATCACATGAATAAGCAATTTGACGCATCATTACACGCTTGGCCGTGCTGGTCCCAAATATCGCCTGCTCCCTGCGTAGGGCTACATTGTTCCGGCGCTGACGGAAGCCAGTGGCGCAATCTGTTTGCCCGGATGAGCGAAGAAACCAAAACAATAGCACCCGACCTAATAGGAACCCTGTCTAGGGGTCATAAAATCCCGGACGGGCCGTTCACATTGGAAAACGAAGCTGCTTCGATTATCACTGAGATAGAGAAGCTTGGCAGGCCCGCTCACTTGATTGGACACTCGTATGGAGGAGCGCTGGCTTTGCATATCGCCAGAGCTCGACCCGACCTTGTTCGATCACTTTGTCTCTATGAACCAACTTTGTTCAGCCTACTGAAAGCCGGAGAGTTGACTGACGGTTTATTGTATTCCGAGATTGTTAGCCTCACAAACGCAATACGAACGGGCATAGAAGAGGGATGCGAAGAGTTTAGCGCACAGGTTTTCACTGATTTTTGGGGAGGACTTGGCTCTTGGCAAGCCCTGAGTCGTGAACGCAGGTGCGCTATGATTGATTGGGTTCACAAAGCCCCAAGCGATTTCGATGCGCTTCTGAAAGAACCTGACCCAGAATACATTCTTTCTGAGGGAGTTCCCTCTACGATCATTCGCGGATCGCAGACGCATGTGCACACAAAGCGCATCGCAGAACTTCTGGCATCCCAAGGCAAGCTTGTTGAACTAAAGGTTCTGAAAGGTGCTGGCCATTTGGGTCCTTTTACCTTCAAGGAAAGTTTCGAGATGGAGGTGCTGTCGCATATTAGAACTGTTGACCGCCGCGACATGGCTTCAATGGACATCAAGCCGATCAGTAGATCATGAGCCGGGGACACTGGAAATCTAGAAAAAACGACCGACCGATCTGGACTCCGAGCGGTCGGTCGCTGTGTAGCCTCGCTAACGTCTTATGGGTGCCCGCATTGGGCTCGATGTTGTCATTTTCTCAAACGCTAGGAATGTTCTCTTTGCGGATAAAGCAGAAATCGCTCGATCACTAAAACACTACAGGCGGCTTAGCCAAAGGTCCCCAAGTTTCAGGGTCTGGTAGACCGACACTTGACCATGCTTCTTGCAAAACTCTGGAGTCTGAAGATCTTGTCCGCGGCAAATCATCCAAAATATCAAACCAAGGCATTTTGCTTTCTATTCCAGAGTGGACTGAAGGAGCAAAGTTTTCTGGTTGGTCGAGGCTCGAAGTATGCAGGACCAGATAGGCCGTTTCTCGTGGCTTCACGAGCTTATAAGTTAGGCTTGCCCCGCATCTGGCACAAAAGCCACGATTTGCTATCGGCGTAGTTGCGAAGTATCGAGGTTCCTCGGTGAGAAATCGAACAGCAGAAGCGGGAAAGGCCGCCCATGCATTAACTGCTGAACCAGAAAATTTTCTGCAACAACTACAATGGCAATACCCTGTGCTTATGGCGGGTGCGTTTATTTCATACCGGACCAACCCACAGATGCAGCCACCTGTCACTAAGGTTTTGGCCAATTCATCTTCATCAAAATCCAGAAAACCCCCTTCCTCTCCGGGTTCTGAAACGGTCATGTAGACATATATTGGAGTATCAGTGCTCTTGAGTCTTTTGTGACCACAATCCGCCAGCGGAAGATCTATCTTGCCCGCTATTTGCGCCATTACTTCTCCTGAAACCGCGATTCCACCTGGTTCTGCTATTGCCTCAAGCCGCGCGGCAGTGTTTACGCCGTCTCCGAGAATATCGTCGCCGTGTACAACGACATCACCGAGAGAAACGCCGACGCGTAAGATGAGAGGTTCGTCACTGTTCGACTGACGTGCTTCGCGTGCGCAGGCTCTTTGAATGTTGATTGCACAATTGACCGCCTCAAAGACACTTGAGAACTCAGCCAAAAACCCATCGCCAGTAGACTTAAAAACACGACCCCGGTTTGCTTCCACCTGCATGCCGATGATTTCACGTTCTAGTCGAACCAACTTAGCTAATGTTCCGCTTTCATCACGTGATACCAATCCTGCGAAACCGACTATATCGGTGGCCAGAATGGCCGCTAATTTGCGTTCCATCTCCGTTGCTCCGAGCTAAAAATCTCCAAATGGTGCCTGCTTACTTTAGCATAAAATCGGTCGCAGCGAGCCACGGTAGCTGAGGTGTTATTTCCAGTTTTGAAAGATCCTTCAGTGCTGCGACCAGCCAATCATACTTGCTGCGGAGAACGGCAACACGAGTCCAATTTGTTCGATGCCGCACAGCGCACAAATGTCCGGTGTTGGCTATCTACTCCATGGTCAGGCGACAAGTCCCAGCTCTTTGTCGGTGGCTGTCGCTGCATATTTTTCCCTTGGGGGCATGGGTCTCGATTGCCAAGGCGGTTCGAAGGTGAAACTTGAAACGCTGCGACCGTCAGGTAGGGCGCCGTTTCCAGCCCCGAGCGCGTAGTCGTAGTAGAGTTTGACGATCTCTTCTTCAGTCACCTGCGATGTTTCTGGATGCGCCATGCATGCATCACGCCACGCTCGTACCCGGTCATAGTCTTTGCCAACGGGTAGTTTGAACCCTTCGTAGTAGTCAAGGAACCAAAACCGCTTGAACATCGGGGTAAAAACAGCCTCTGCCAAACCGAAGTCATCGAACAGGAACGGGCCAGTCGGACTATGATGAGCCAAGAAATCATCAAGGTCTCGATAGAGCGCGAGGAGTTTATTCAAGTGCTCATCTCGGCGCGCCTGATCCTGATTCATGACAAAGAGATAGCCTGCCATTGTGAACGGTCCTTCGCGGGCGATCAGCATCGACTCAATGGCGTGCTCGGCAGGATCACTGCGGCGCAATGGAGCACCTGGTAGAGCCTCATCAAGATAGCGCAGGATCACGAGGCTTTCTTTTAATATGCGGCCGTCGCTGGTTTCCAGCACGGGCAAGGCTGTCGTACCTCGGGTCTTGGCCAGCAATTCGGGATCGCGCGGCTTGGTGATGTCTACGACACGAAATTCCACGGCATCCGTCAGTCCGCGCAACGCCAGTAGGATTTCCAGTCGCTGCGAGAAGGGACAGACGGGGATATGATAGACGATGTGTTTCCCAGTCATGGTATCAATCCAAAGGTGGGCCAGTGAAGGCCATGTTGTGCCGCTTGGCGCTCTCTTCGATAGCAGGCATGTCCTCGGGAATACGGCACTGACCGGCTGCCATGTCAGCAAAGAAGCCTTCGAATCCGCCGGGCGTCAGGATCACGAGATGGCGGCAAGGTTCGTCGTCTGTCACCTTGAAGGTATGTTCCTTGCCTCGTGGGATGAATACGCTTTCGCCGGCCCCTGCGGTGAACTCCTCGCCTTCTAGCCAGAACCTGCATGTTCCGGTGAGGATTACGAAGGTTTCGTCTTCGTTTTGATGCACATGGCGTGGAGGGCCGCTACCAGCAGGAGACCAACTGTCCACTATAGACATAGTGCCGCCTGTCTGTTCTGGGCCGAGGATGGTTTTGTATTTTACGCCGAGCCATTCGATGGCTCCGTCGATTTGGGCCTGATCCTTCATCGTTTCTCTCCATTGGCATTGGATTGAAACGAAAGCGCTTCCGTTGACAGAATCCTATCCGAAGGCCAACCTATCAGGCAAACCGCAATATCTAATATAGGATATCGGCTAGGTGAATTTCGCTACACTGGACCTCAACCTTTTGCGCGTGCTGGACGCCCTCTTTAGCGAAGGCTCAACCGTCAAGGCGGCCGACAAGCTCGCCATGTCGCAATCCGCAGTCTCCGGTGCATTGTCACGTCTTCGTCATGCTTTGGACGACCCCCTTTTTGTCCGGCAGGGAAACCGTTTGGTCGCTACCGATTATGCATCCAAGATTGAATCCGGTTTGCGCGAAGAACTTGAACGTCTGGAAGCTTTGCTAGCCCCACCGGCTACCTTTGACCCGCAAACCGCTGAAGGCACTTTCCGGATCGCCGCCAGCGATTTTTTCGCGGAACTCCTGATGCCGCCTTTGGGTGATTTCCTGCAAAAGTCAGCGCCCAATCTACGAGCGCAGCTGGTTGATCTGGTTCCGAATGACTATGTGGCCAGTCTTGAGCGACGCAACGCTGACATTGCGCTGATCCCGGATTTGCTCCTGCCGGACTGGGTCAATCGGGAGCCGCTTTTCCATTCGCCGTTCCACGTGATAGCTCGCAAGGGAAATCCAAAGCTTGAGGGGCTTCAGGAAAGGACACAAATGCACATGGATACGTTCTGTGCGCTCCACCATGTCTTGTTCTCCCCCGAAGGGAACTTGGCCGCGATGGGCGATGCTGCCCTAAACCGCGTCGGAAAACAGCGACAGGTTGCTATGACAGTGCCCGTCTTCAGTGGCGTTTGCCGCGCGGTTAGCGAAAGCGACCTCATCGCGCTTGTACCCGCTCAGCTCGCAAGGAAAGTGGCCAAGACATTCGAACTGAAGGTGTTCGAACCTCCGATGCATATTGAACCAGCGTTGATCATCGGCATCTGGCACAAGCGTTCCGACAACGCCCCGATGGCGGCTTGGATGCGTAGCCAAGTCTTCGAATTGATGAAGGCGTTGGACTTAGACAGTTAGTCAAACTGTCCTAAGCAGCGCCTTTCGGACAGAAACAAGTTGATGTTTCGAATAACTGAATCGAACAGCCAATGCAGACATTCGAGCAGCCGCAGCGAACACACGTTTTGCCCGCTTATCGAAAATTGCAAAGACTGGTTGAAAAGGTCCGTTTTGGGCCGCTGTTTGACAAACGAACAAACCGCAGAGGATGCATTGAGCGAACAGCGTCGGCGTTGTTTCTGCGTGTCGGTTTGTAGGCCGCAGATCTAAAATCGCTGGACAGAGTCAGAGCTGCTGGTGACTGTAGAAACCACGTTCAGCGGTGGAGATATTTTGTGGAACATATTGCACAAATGAACATGGGGTACTTGCTACGCATCGCAGGGTCGGCTTTTCCTGATGTTTCGAATTAAAATTAGTCGGTAAAACCACAGTGGGAAACGTGACACGATCTATTTTTTTAGCTCGATGCTTACACTTACCTGCAATCCCGGAATAAGTATGACCTCAGGATTCGGGATTTCCGCCCAGACCTGCAACCCGCCATCGGAATTCAACTCTGTTCCAACGAAGGCCACTTTTCCGGTCTGCTCATAGCGTTCTCCTGTCGGCAACGTCACGTGAACAGCGAAACGATCCAGATACTCTTCGATGCGCTCCGGGGCGACATGGTGTAACTCCAGCAAAGAGTCATATGGGTGCGCAAACGAAACCAGCGCTGGGTCAACCTGAACAATTTCCGCAAGCGGCTTTCCAGTCTCGGTTTTGAGATAGGCACCGCGGGTCAGGCGCGGCGAGTCGATGTACCCCGTAATAGGTGCATTAATCGTTGTACTGGCCAACTCTAGCTTTCGAAGATCCAGCCCAATCCGCGCCTCGTCAACGGCGACCTTTGCAAGCGCGAGCCGCGTCGACGCATCCTCTAGCTGCACTTGCGTCGCGGTTCCCCTGTCTTCGAGCTTGCTGACACGCTCGACATTTGCCTCGGCTTGGGCCAACTCAATCTGCCGCCTGTCCAAGAGAGCCTGGGCGGCATTTACCTGATGTTCATACACCACACTGCTCAACGAGAAGAGCAATTGGCCAGCCTCGACGCGGTCTCCCTTTGTGAAATGGATATCGGTCAGAAAGCCATTTACAGAATTGGCGACCTGAGATCGCATGCTGGCTTCAATACGCCCCTCAAATCGCAGGTCGGCCAACTTGTCACCAAGTTTGTCCACGCTTTGAGCGAGAGCCAACGCGGGGAAAATCACAAACAAGGCGAGCAAAATACGGGCGTTCAAAATTCTAAGTCTCCTGACAAAGGTGGGTATCCGGTGACCAGTCTATGACCTAACATAAATCGGAAGCTAGCCAAAAGCTTTGGGGCAAAACTCGTTATTCCGTTGAGGGGGAAGCGCAATGAACACAAAGGTTACTAAAGCATACCAACTTGTGGCTTGCGCTGTATTGGGCGCGTCGGCAATTGGATGCCCGTCCCATGCCCGGCCAATATGTGCGAACCAGACCCTGCCTGAGCTCCCCGATGTTTCAATTGCTTCGGTCGCAGAAGTGTCCGCTCCTGCGCCACATTGCAAAGTTTCCGGTGTGATTGGTGGCAAGATCAATTTCGAACTCCTGCTACCAGAAAATTGGAACGGCAAATTTGTCATGGGCGGTGGAGGCGGATTCGTCGGTTCCGTGATGAATACCTCCCTTATCGATGGCTCACTTCAATTGGGTTACGCCACTGTCGGCACTGACACAGGACATCAGGGGCATCCAGCCGACGCCAGTTGGGCCCTCAACGACCTCGAGGCGCTGGTCAATTTCGGACATCTGGCAGTTCATCGAACAGCAGTCACAGCCAAGGCCCTGACCAAGGCTTTTTATGAAAAACCAATTGCTCGCAGCTACTTTACCGGGTGCTCCCGGGGCGGTGGACAGGCAATAATGTCCGCTATGCGTTACCCAGAAGATTTTGACGCGGTTGCGGCTGGCGCCTATGCGGTTGACTGGACGGGAATTGCCGTGCAGGCAACTCAGATCAACCAGGCGATGTACCCAGACCCAAACAATATCGAAGAGGCTGTCATTGGGCCAGAAGCTCAGGCGTTGGTCGAGAGTTCATATCTGGCGGTCTGCGATGGGCTGGATGGGCTCGAGGATGGCATCCTCAATGACCCCCGGAAGTGCGGGTTTGACGTGGCCAGCCTGCAATGCGAAGGCGACATTTCCGAAGACTGTCTGAGCGCCAGAGAAGTTGCTGCGTTCAAGGCGGTCTATGACGGCCCCAAGAACTCCGATGGCGACAGAATGTATTACGGTTTCCCATTTGGCGGCGAAACAGCCGAGGGAGGTTGGAGCCGCTGGTTGACAGGTGGCATGAAGTATCAGGACGATGATGGGAGCTTCCAGCAGGGCGTCGGATCAGGTGGATTTGAAGAACCTGTATCGCCGAGCGCTTTTTTCAGCTTTGGCAACGGCATTATGCAGAATTTCGTCTATCACGATCCCAATTGGACCTATGTGAACTTCGATTTCGGCACCTATGCACAGGATTCTGCCGCGGCTGCGGAGACTCTGAATGCGACAAACCCGGATTTGTCCGCCTACCGCGCTCGTGGTGGCAAGATGCTGCTGTATTCCGGTTGGTCCGACAACGCGCAATCGGGCCTTGCAATGGTCGGTTATTACGAAGACGTTCTGGCTCATGATCCAAGTGCAGCCGACGAAATTCGCCTGTTCATGATGCCCGGCGTAGAGCACTGCTTTGGCGGTCCCGGGCCCTCCTGGGTCAATTTTCTGGTTGAGATCGACAAGTGGGCGGAAACCGGAGAAGCGCCTGATCACATTACGGCCCTTTGGCTGGATGACAGCGCTCAGCCAGCCGGTGGCCGACCCGTTTGCGCCTATCCAAGTGTTGCCCAATATGACGGTCGTGGCGACCCCCGGGACCCTGCGAGTTTCAACTGTGACGCAGGCAACTGAGTTGATACAGGTAAACACCGAAAGTCGGCTTAGTCCCGTATCTCGGCAGTTGCACAGTCTTGTTTTGAATGTCCGGTTTGGGCTGCTAGCTGAGCGTCACCTGAAGTTTGTTGCCCCTGACTCAGTCTATATAGTTACGCGAAAATGGACATTGGAATAGTCGATACCTACGATCATGGTATGGTCACGTCGTCCTCCATGACGTTGCCCGATTATTACGCTAGGAAAAGGTCGCCTCGATGACTGACAATGATAGCCCTAGTCTGGATGCTGCCTACAACTTAAAGACTACTGAAGCCAATCTGAAATTATATCGTGACTGGGCATCGACTTACGATGAAGATTTCGCCGGTCGCAGTGGCTACAGGTTCGCACAAATCATTGCGGAAGCTTACTTGGAGGCTGGAGGTATGTGGCCAGCACTGGACGTGGGGTGCGGAACTGGGCTTGTTGCGGATTACCTGCCGACCAGTTCCGTGATCGACGGCATTGATATTTCCCCAGAGATGCTGGAGCAGGCAAATGCAAAGGGGCGTTATGGGGAACTCTTTGAAGCCGATCTGACTAAGCCAATACCGCTGCGTGACAATTCGTACATTGGCGTTCTGAGCGCTGGTACATTTACTCACGGGCATGTGGGCTCAGAGGCGCTTTCCGAATTGATGCGCGTTGCGCGTCCGGGGGCAGTGTTTGCGATCAGCGGCAATCCTACATTCTACCAGCCAGCCGGGTTTAAGCAGGCGTTTGAGCACATGACTGCGGACAACCTCATTTCCAAACCGATAATACGTGAGGAACCAATTTACGAAGCTGGTGCGAAACCTCCAGAAGGGCATGAGAACGATGTCGGCCTTGTAATCGTGTTTAATAAGCTATGACATTCGGTGATTGCCGCGATACTCAACCTCACGGGTCGGCTTCCAGTTAAAACTGGACCCTAAACAATCTTTGGGTCAGGTGGGCTTAGAGATCAATGCGGACAAACAGCCATCAGGTATTCCCGCCGTCTAAAACAAAACCATCGTGGCGCGGCAGGTCATCATCGAAATGAGCCTAGGTCAGTTCGCTTTCCGAACAGACATGGAATGTTGGCTCAAGCAATTCTGGATGATCCAACGTTCCGGCTGTGACAGTCACTCTAATATTACCGCGATGGAATGAGAGCGGGCTCGCGCAATTTTTACAGAAGCCTCGCAAAACATCTTGGGATGACCGGTAAAATGCCGGCTTTCCTTTAACCCATTCAAATTCACCCGGTAAAAAACAAGCACCGGTGAACGCTGGTGAACCAGTCCATCTTTGGCAATTCTAGCAGTGACAATGCCCGGCCCAAATCGGACCTGACGCGGCTTGATATCGAATGGCTCCGCAAAGGCATCCTCCGGTCCAAATCATGATATTCCCCTAATCCTACCAGATGCCTTATCATAGGGCAGGAGTTCCGCAAAAAGCGAATGGCTGTTTTGTTGCGCGACTTGTGATCTCACTCTATTCGAACGTTCGCAGTGAATGGCTCCAATAAGCCTTAATCAGGCGTTGCTGTCGTAGGCTGGCGCATCGTGTTAATGGTAATCCCAAGCTACGATGAACGGTTGAGCAGTGGTAGACGAACCATTTTACAAAGCGCACTGGCGCGACATAGAGCCCGAACGCATGTCGGCCTACAAGGACGGCTTCCAGTGGGATGACGCGGCGGCGGCACTCTACGCTGTTGCTAAGATTTCGAAGGGTCAGAAAGTTGCAGACTTTGGCTGCGGTCCTGGAAAAGTAGCTGTGGAGCTTGCCAAACGCGTGGGCGAAGACGGGCATATTCATGCCATCGACATAAATTCAGAGTTTCTTGCAATAGCGAACCAGAATGCAGTCAAAGCTGGTGTCGCTGACCGCGTGACGACACATCAAAGCGAAGGTGTTTCCCTTCCGCTCAACAGCGAGTCTCTGGACCGGATTACCGCCCGCAACACCATCATGTATGTCGACAACCCCATTGAGACGCTTAGGGAGTTTCGCCGCGTGCTTCGGCCGGGAGGTTTGGCGCATGCGATTGAAGGGGATTGGTATATGATGGTTGCTGAGCCCGTCGAGCATGATCTTTGGCGGGCGTTCGTAAAGGCGGCGTCGCATGCCTGTCGCAACTCAGACATGGGAAGGCGTTTGTACGGCGCATTCAGCGCGGCGGGTCTCGAAGACATCCAGATTTCGATCTTTGCGAATGCAGACGTTGATGGGCGTCTGTTGGGGATGGTGCGCAACATGGCAAAATACGCCCTTGAAAGCGGAAACTTGGGCGCATCTGAAATCGCTCATGTCGTCGAGCAACTTGAGCAGGCCCTGTCAGATGGAAAATACATGCTGGTGTCACCGCAGTTCGTTGTGACAGGACGCGCGCCAACCTAAAGGCTCAATGGGCAAATCTCGTAGGCGTTCACCGCGACGAAGCGAGCGCCCACTTTGGGATCGTTCGGGATCTAAGTTGCGCTGCACACCAAGGTCGGAAGTGCCGGCCATGCGGATATTGCTCCGCTTCCACGATCAGTTGACTACGATGACGTGACTTTCAGGCCTTTCGCAAAACATAGGTCATGAAGTTGCACGACCCGAAAAACGTGCCCCTTTCGGAGGCTTCAAGATGTGTCGCAGACCATCGCTGTGCGCTGTCCTGATCCAGATGTCCTGCCGCCACCATCGCCCCAGAGTAGCTATCCAGCATACTCTTAAAGAATTCGGCCTTACCTGCCTCGGCCAGAATTTCAGGCAGAAAGTCAACGACTTCCAGCCCCGTGCCAGCGATGATTTCGGGAAACTGGCGCATGACATGAGGGTTGGCCACCACCGTCTTCAACAGGCCTTGAAGCGCTATTTCGTTCAGTGCGGGGTCGCCGGCACCAAAAGTGATCGAGGCGTAGTCGCCGTCAAACACTGCAACCCGCCCGCCAGGCGCAGTGAGGCGGGCAGCTTCCTTAAGGACCTGAGACGGATCTACCACATGACTGACGAGTGTATGGAGTACAACGAGATCAAATTTGTCAGCGGATTCTTTTGTTGCGTGACTGTCGGCCAATTCGAAAGAAAGCCGGTCTTGCAGCCCTTCGGCGGCGGCGTATTGGCGTGCAAACTCGATAAGATCGGCCGAAAAATCGCTCCCGGTCAAAGTGGCGCTGGAAGGTAGCCTAGCCGCAAGCGCTCGCGTGACGACGCCCGTGCCACAACCCATATCGAGCACATTGCAGCACTGTTCCAGTTGCAGCCGGTCGAAATACCGCTCTCGCATTGCAATAAACGAAGGAAAGGTGCCTCGAAATTCAAGACGATCCGCGATTTTCTGCACGCTTTCACGATCCAATTGATCGAGTGCTTGGAAGATATCGGCCAATCTGTTTCCTTTCCGGTTGGAAATAACTACGGCAGCGACCGAGTTCTCCAATACACCTAAATCATAAAGTCACCAAATAACTGCTTCGAGCCCTTAGCATTCAATAGGAATACCAATCTAGAACGCCGTCCGTCAGGTGTAGCTAGAAAATCGAGATAGGCCGAACATTTTGCGGTGTTCGACAGGGTTCAGTCCTGTCTTTCGCTTGAACAATCTCCTAAACGACGGCGTATCAGTATAACCAACCGCTTCTCCAACCTCCGCGACGGAGCAGTCGGTAGTTTCAAGCAACTGACGGGCCTCTTCAATACGCAGCGCCAAAACGTAATCTTGCGGTGACTTACTCGTTGCTTTGCGAAAGCGTCGTGCAAACGTAGTTGGCGGCAACCCGGAACGTCTAGCCATTTCTGCGACTGGGTTATCGATGGCGTAATTTTCAGAAATCCATAATTGAGCCCGTGAGATTATGGCGTCTGCATGGGGTGCCGTAGTGATCATTGAACTGAATGGTGACTGAAGTTCTCCGCGGTTGGCCATAAGCCAGACTTTTGCTGCCCGTACCGCCCTTTGAGTGCCGCCGTAATGCGCGATCAGGAACGTAGCGAGTTCCTGCCACCCGGTTGTCCCACCCGACGTTACGGGTCCGCGAGACGCATCAGCAAAGCAAAGACCACGGTCGATGCGAAGCCGCACATTCGGATAAAACCTCCGAAAAAGGCCTTCCCAAGCCCAATGTGTGGTCGCTTCAACCCCATCCAAAATACCTATTTCCGCCAAATAAACCGCCCCTGTACAGGCTGACACGATACGCGTCTTGGCCAAGTCGCGCTTAGCAAGCCACGCTAAACAAGGATGTTGTTCGGGGTCGAACCGGTCGTGCGGTGAAATTGTCAGTCCAGGAACTACAATAAGATCAGCGTCGCCTGCGTTCTTAAATGTCTTGTCTGGCGCGATCCACACGCCACTTCCGCAACGAAATCCCTCGGTGTCTGGGCCAACGAGGCTAACGTCAAACACCGGATCAGGCTCCTCACCGCTCACCAGGTGTTCCCAATCCCGCCCTGCGGCCACCAAAGTGTCATACAGGCCAAACACGCTGGAGGCGCTGGTTTCTGGGGTGGCAACGATCTGAACCGAAAATGGCATCGGGAAAATTCCCAAAGTGGTGAATTTGCCCCCTTTTTAGCTGTTCCGCCACTCACGCCCAACGAAAAATGTCGCGCAGTCTTCAAGGGCACCTAGCCCGCTGGAGGTATTAATGAAGATGAACGCAGTTTGGAGTATATTTTTCGACATTGAAAAGCAGACTTTCCCAAAGAGGTCCGCCTCAGGGGGACTCAGCCCAACAGACGACCAAGGAAGAGGAACCGGCAACTGCAAAGTGACGGAAGAGATGTGGAATTCGGTGATCTATCTTGGATCAGGCGGTTCACTGGTGAGAGACCGTTAACCAGAGCAATTTCGTTGTCCGCTTCGTCCGCTCCTCGATGGTCGGCTCTGCCAGCAGCGAAGATGCGGTCTCGGTTCGACTCAGATCGACGCCTTCGAACGGCTGCTTCGGCGACATACGCTGCATCGCAGTAATGGGCATGCCGCGATTGCGAAAGCATGCTGCGTCAGCGAGGGCCCGAAATCGAAGGTCGGCAAAGTCCGCAAAGCGGTTGTTGGTGAGAGTTGCATCGAACGAGTGCTTTGAGCCCAAGGCGGTCGATCGTGAAATCATGTACACACGAGCTCATTGATTTAAGTCAAAGTCACATTCAGTAAATGTAATATCTTTGTTTCTCCAGATTTTGCCTTTTGGGGAGGAGAAGCGATGGGACTGTTGAAATTGATTTCGAGGTATCTGGCTACACTTACAGCGCTGATCGGATTGGCGTCATGCGCGGGCGTTCAAGATACCACTGCAAATGCTTCGCTGCAAAGCGCATCCAGCGGAGGCGGAGTCCTTTCTTCAGTCTCACCGCGCGCCTTAAATGTTCAACCATTCACAATGGCACGAGGCGTCGGAGTACTACCCGGCAGAATTGGTGAACGGACAACCGTCGGAGGCGTCACAATGGGCTATGTGACGTTAAACCCTCCGCCGGAGGCATTGTTCACAGAGGCAATCAAGTCTGAGTTATCGGCAGCTGGGCATAGCGTGACCGGCGGGCAGACAAAAGTGTCTGGTGTTGTGGAACGGTTTGCACTCAGCACGCCCGCAACTGCAACCCATTGGGACGTGACAATAGACGCCGCGCTTAAGGTGTCTGTAGGCGGCTCGACACGCGCCTATTCGGACGTTTGTGTTTCTCGCACGTATGCTTGGCCTTCTGACAAAATGATTGCCGACTTGTCCAGCAAATGCGTCAGCGGGATCGCAAGAAAATTTGCCGGAGACAGGAGCATCGCCAATGCGCTGTGACCGGAATCCTTCGAACTTGATCGCCTACCATTCAAAAGCAATTTTGCTGTGTTTGGTTGTGACGTTGTCAGCATGTGCCGAATCTCAGGTTGGAGTTCCAGCCGGTGCGAAATCAAAATATCAATCGATCGCCGTAATCCCGCGGGTAAATGACAACCTACTATCTGTATATCGCCCAAACATGGCAGAGCTTGAAGTTTCAATGTCTCAATTGGGATGGGACGCCGCAGTCGGAACAGGACAGATTTCCAATGAAATTCTTGGGCGCACCGGGGCCTCGGTTGCTGTCACGCGCGACGAAAATAGCGCCGTGGCCAGAGCTGCCGACGCTTTGATCGTTTTACAACAAACGCCTCTTGATCAGTATGGACAGCAGTACACACCCGGACAGGATGTGTTGCTCAGTTCGGTCAGTATTGCGGCTGCCGCTGCTGCAGGAGGTATGGCCTATATCATAATTGATGATCCGCGACGTTACAGTTCTCGGTCAATACTTGAAGTAAACGGTAGCGACGGAAGCGGACCCAATCACTGCGCTATTGGCATAACCCCTGTATTGCTGAATGCAAAAACGGGTGAACTGATCAAGCAAGGAAGGCCGTTAATGGGTGTTGAAAAGCTACCAATCCAGCTTGCAGGAGGTACTTGGGAACGATTAACCCCGGCCGAAAAGTCGAATGTGCGCGCGTACTGTCAGTCAGCTCTGAGGCGGGTCGTCTCGCAATCATTCGTAGAGCTCGACATCGTCCAGTAACTTTGGACCAAGACTTGCTGTGACCGATAACAAAATAAGGAAAGCAACATGACAATTGCACTCAGAATTGCATTCGGCGCAGTTGCACTTGCTGCTGTGATAGCATGTGGTCCGCCGGACAGTGTGCTTTTAAATGATGGCTACGAAGTTGTCCGGACGGAGGGTTCGACGAGCTATTTGTTTAAGGCCTCAACCGAAGACCGCATATCCTGAGCTTATCGGAGCAGTGGGCGAATGACGCTTTGGTCCCGCAAAGCAGACGCCCAACGAGCTCTTTCTGATGGCTGCTTCTGACCTCACCAACACGTATCCTACGCTCAATTTCGATTGGTTGTTAAG
>NZ_JBQFXM010000028.1:0-27113 GCF_056540845.1 Ruegeria sp. AL2 | reverse complement strand
TCAGTCTCTGGGCCGCTTACACCGCCGAAATGGCAGCATAACCCTACTTTTCCAATGCTTCACAATCGGCCGGCAACAACTTGGCAATACCGTCCCGCCTAGTTGGGGGCTATTGCGGGGCAAGAATTGGGGGCCTGCCTCGCCGTCAGGCCCCCTGGTATGGTCCCGCGTTGCTGCCGCAGGCCGGTGTCGCGGTTGGAATGGCCCTTGTAGCCGGAGAGCAATTTCCGAATTGGGCCGCGTCCATCTTGGCCTTTACCTTAGCCAGTACTGTGGCCTTCGAAGTGGTAGGGCCGCCATTGACTCTCATGTCTATCAAACACACGGCTGATACAGATTAGCAGATTAGTCAGTGACTATTCAGCCTGGATCGATTCAAGAAAGGCGAGCAAATTCGCCAACGGCAGGCCTACCATCATTGGTTGCCCATTAGGCAAAGCTAACGCGATTTGTTGGTCTGTCTCAAACACCGCACCAAAGATTGGCATTTCGCCCCCATGGGCGAGCAATTGTGAACGACCATCAATCTGTTCAGCTATTCGGCCTATAGGAAACACTCCATCGTTTTCACTCGCCAGCTTGGTGAGGTCGGGTGTTCGAATAGCAAGCATTTCGGCCATCGGCCCATCCCCAGTTGCTTCGAAACCATGGCATTGCCAGCAATACTTCCGGTACAAATCACTTCCGGCACTGACATTGACGTCCTGCGCCAGTGCAGGTGCCGTGGTGAACAAAGCCAATAAAATTCCTAGAAAAAACTGCATATGCTCCTCCAATTCCCTACCTCTGATGAAGATTCAATTAAACAGTATCCCAAGGAAACTTCTTTGACCTTGCTCATGTTATTCGCTCCAGTAAGAACATTGGCGTTTCATTGGAATAGAGTTTGAGCACGCGCCAAATCTAATCCAGGCGAACATCCAATTGCGCCATCTCGACATTGACCTCACCACCTGCGTCCACAGATGATGCTCCTTCCGATACGTTCATATGCCTGAGAATTCTGCCAAAGGTGATAAGACACTCAATGCAACCATCTGAGAGCACGCAACCGAGCCGATACCACTCCGTCTGGCAGGCTGTCAGTCGCAACGTCGGAAATGAGCAAGTCTCTGCGAAGCTTCCTTTTCCGTCGTAGAAAACGGCGAACACGGTTCAGCGTGTTTTCACGTTTCTCTGGATAGTCGGTTTCCAAGTAACTGTCAGTTTCTGGAACTATCATCGAAGCAAGCCGTTTCAAACGCCGGTCCTTCGGCAACTCGATTATCCGATAATCTTGGCTACACCGGTAGAGCAGCCAATCAAGATGACCGAGGATATGGTACATACCCTTGATACTGGATATCTCTAAATCGGACCTGCTGAACAGTTTCATCTTGTCTATGTACGAGCGCGCTTCGGACACAGCAGTCTCAACGTTGTCCCCCCACAAAGTCGATTCCGTTTGGCTGAGATGTCCCCATACATGACCGAAGGTGTGCCACTTCGGCCCTTACAATTTGTTCGACTTTAGCTTTTGTTGTTTCCACAGCTATTTCTAGGATCCCAGGAATGAGAGGATCTAGAGATCTAGTTAACTCTGCACCTCTGTCGGGTAACAGCGCCTCGACAAGTCTGGCGGACGGTTTAGCGAACAGCAGGATCAGCACTACGCCTATCCAATCGCGTGAAGACATTCTACCACGCTGCAACACCGAACGTATGGCCACGTACGAGTGCTCAGAAACAGCATAATTGCAAACACTTACGATGTCTGCCCGGATTCAACCAATAACACTTATAGGTCCGCAACTCGAAAAGGCCGACCGATGATCGGCCCTCAGTGCTGTCATGTTTAAGGACAGCTGCGAACTAGCAGGCCGTCTATTTCGACGATACCTTTATCTTACGACTTGGATCCCGAGGCTTAGTCTTCGGCATTTCGATATGCAAAACGCCTTTGTCGAATGTTGCTGAAACCTTGTCGATTTCCACGGTGTCTGGCAGCGTCATGGCTCTAGAAAAGCTGCCATAGCTTCTTTCGCTGACACGCAGATCGCCCGTTTCATCATGCGCAATCTTCTTCTGACCGCGCAGGATTAGCCTGCGGTCCTTGACTTCAATTTCGACGTCATCCTCTTCGAGCCCCGGCAATTCAGCCGTAAGAACAATCGCAGAATCCGTTTCTTGGATATCAATCGCCGGTGAAATTGCACCCGTCATATCAAGAGACGGAAAACCCGTGCGTTGCGCAGCCGTTTCCATTGGTAGGAAAGGTGATCTTGCTCCAAAAAAACGCGACATCAGGGTTTCCATTTCACGTCGAAAATTGTCTGAGAGCGGATGCGTTCCAGTGAAAAGTTGCGGGGACTTTTTGTCTTCTAACATTTTTGGAACCTCCTCCTTTGGTCAGATTTCGCGCGCGTAACATTATGACAGAAAACGCGGTTAAGAACCTTGATCTTGCGCAAGCATGCAGCTTCAGCTTTTGCCAAATCGCACGAACCGGCTGAGCCAACAGAAACAAGAACCGTCAGCCAACAAACTTGCCATGTCGTGCTGAAATTAAGACCAATCTCAGTAGGCTTGATCGGAGTCCCAGGTCAGCTTAGCGTTTATCTTGAATGAGCCCGAGTTGCCTACCTTTAGCACAGTGGAACAAAGCCGTATGAAATGGCCGTATCTGGCGCTGATTTACGTTTTGCTGATCTTGGCTCCCTTGGGTTTTTCTTGGTCCTTGGGATGGCCACCGCGACCATTTCATCAAGATCTCGGGTCCGGGCTTGGAATGCTTGCATTTTCAATAATCCTGGTGGAGTTCGTCCTGTCTGGGCGGTTCCGGTTCATCTCTTGTAGTTTGGGTATGGATGTGACCATGCGGGTGCATCAGTTGATGGCGCGTACCGCACTCGGCTTTGCGCTTATACACCCGCTGCTGTATCAGGGAACGCCTTCTGGCGGACGCCGCCCGTGGGATGAAACACACCAACTTACGATTACGACCGACTTTTCTGCGCTGGTATCTGGCATCGGCGCTTATTTTTTACTGTTCATTCTGGTCGCCTCGGCAATTGCCCGTAAATCCCTTGATTACAAATACGAGACATGGCGCCTCTTACACGGGCTGGGAGCCTTGGTGATTGCCTGCCTGCTATTGCACCACACGGTATATGCTGGGCGCTACGGTGGGCATCCGCTATTGACGTATCTCTGGCTTGCCCTGACCAGTATTGCAGTTGGAGCTTCACTGTATGTCTATCTCGTTCGTCCTTTGCGTCAGAGGAAAAGGCCGTGGCACGTCACTTCTGTGTGTCGACTAACACCGAGGCAATGGGAGTTGCGCGTCAAGCCCGATGGTCACAACGGACTGACCTTCAAAGCAGGGCAGTTTGCTTGGCTAAATGTCGGCCACAGTGCCTTCTCGCTACACGAGAACCCATTCTCGATTAGTTCTGCACCGGCCGAAGGACCCGAAGTTTCATTCATGATCAAGGAGCTTGGGGATTTCACATGCGGCCTCGGAAAGATCGCTCCGCAAACCCCGGTCTATCTGGACGCCCCATACGGAAATCTGTCGATCGACCACCGTCCTGAGAAAGGCATTGTACTGATCGCAGGTGGCGTCGGGATCGCGCCGATGCTGAGCATTTTGCGTCAGACAAGGGCGAGTGGGACACGGCACGATATCAAGCTTATCTATGGCAACCGGGTCGTGGAACAGATTGCTTATCGCCAGGAGTTATCCAAGGAAGATACAGTATTTGTTCTATCCGAACCGCCAAAGGATTGGCGCGGAGAAACAGGTTTGGTCGACGGTCCCCTATTGGACCGCAATTTATCTTCTAAGCAATTTGAAAGCTGGCTTTATGTTCTCTGCGGCCCCCCTGCCATGATGGACGTCGTCGAAGATCATCTAATCGCACGGGGCACCGCGTCCTACCGGATTTTGTCTGAAAGGTTTGACTATGATTAGATTGCTCAGAAACCTGCCCGCGCGCCAACAGGTGAAGTTCTCGGTGTGGTGTATCAGTTTTACAATTTTCACCGCTGCCTTGACCTTTTCCTTAAGATAGCAAAACGGACCATTTGGCCTTGCTAGTTTCAAAATTGTCAGCCGAAACAAGCAAGTTCTCTTGGAAATAGCTGTCGTCGCGAACTTCCTCAAAATCATTCTCCGCTTGGACAGCAATTACATACCACAACTATCCCGATATGCTCCCAAGAAACGCCTTTGATGGAGATCAAGGGCAACGCTCGCCACTTACTCATAATAAAAAATCTATTCAGGCCGATTTTGGGAGGATCGGAATGACCGTACTCATCGCCTTCGCTACCGTCGAAGGCCACACAGCAAAGATTGCGCGTTTCATCTGTAATGTCGCGAAGAATGCCGGTTTCAAAACAAACCTGATCAATACCGATGATTTCTCTGGCCACGTATCGCTTGACGGTGTGGTCAAGGTTGTTCTTCTGGCCCCTGTCCACGAACGTAGGCACCCCGAGTCATTCGAGGCTTTTGTCACTTCAAACAGAGATGCCCTAACTAAACGAAAGTCTCTCGTGCTTTCCGTTGGTCTAAAAGCTTCTTTCGCGTCAGGTCGAGAAGAAGCACGCGACTATCTCAACGAAATGTTTATGCGAACAGGTTTTGAACCGAATGCGACGGCGTTGATCGCAGGCGCGGTGAGGCCCGAGAACTACGGGTATTTTGAGAGGGAGGTCCTTAAGCACGTTGTCTTGCTAGGTCGAAAAATCGATCCACAAGATGGGGCACGGGAATTTACTGACTGGGACGAACTGACGTCAATTGTAATAGATTTCCTTAGCTGAAACAGTCGGGCAAACCAGCATCAATCTCAAGCGATTTCCTAATAGCAACTGGCTGCTCCCGCATTTGCAGGTGAACATTTTTAGCTATGGCTCCCAGCAAATCACAGTCGCCGGTTCGTTTAATCAGTGTCCGAAAAGCACTGGCAACCTCGTCTGCTCTAACATTGCTTGCGTCGTTCCCCCAAAAACTGACTCACGCAAATGAGAATGCCCATAAGCGCCCATAGCAACGAGGTCGGCCCCCAATTCTCTTGCGCGTTCTTGAATGCAGTGTTCGATCGAAGCCCCACCACATGGGAACTGCGACACGGTCGCGTTGCAACCGTGATGGCTGAGCCATCCAGCAATGTCAGTTCCGGGCACTTGATCTTTTACGTCATCAGGCGACGGCAAATCAAAACACCCAATCACAACTTCGTTGGCCGCCAGAAAATAGGGTAAAGCTAAATGCGCAGCCCTAGACGAAGGCAGGCTATCATTCCATGCCAAAAAAATGCAGTCGCGTTGGGCAAACGGATCTCCATTGATCATCAGGGGGACCGGCGAATGAAACAACACTCCGCACGCGATCTTGTGAAATAAATCGGGGTCTTTTCGCAACTCAGCGTCTAGAAAAGCGATATCAGAGCAATTTGCTTGTCCTGCCACAAGATGCTGTAACTCTGCTCCAGATCCCATAAAGGCGATTACATTTGCCGGTACGCCCTGCTCGACCAGAAACGCTTCAACTTCAGTGGCGCGGGACATCAAGGCGGCATTTTGCGCGTTAAGAACATCCAACCAGTTTGAGGGAAGACCCCCCTCAACGAACCTGTTTGATCCATACTTTAAGTAAGGCAGGTTAGGTAAAGCCGCGATCATTACACAAATCAAGTGGCCGTTCTGAATACGGGCAGTTTCAGCGCATTCCAAAATCGACGCGTCGTCAGCATCAACTCCTACATAATATGCCACTGTTCTGTGTTGCATTCCCGACCTCCGTCCGGAATTTCAATTCGCCCAAGAGCCATGCGCACTGATTAAACCAACAAATAGACGATGTTGTTAGTCGCTCTTCTTACTTAGGCAGCATGAAGAACTCTTCCAGCACAATCTTGCCTTCTGCCACCGAATACATTGCGATCTCGCGCAGGGTCATACGCTCACCCGTAGCCTTCTGAACCACTTCAGCCCTGAAGCGCACTCCAAAGCGGTTGGGTGGGTGGACGTAGGGGCCATCCACGTCTAGTTCTTGAATTTCGTGCGATGCCAACCAATCCCCTCTTTTTCCCTTTATGGCTTCTCGACCCTTTGTAACGCGGAATTGGCGAACTGGAGGCACAACTGCCTCTATCGACTGTGCGTTTTCAGCATACATTTCATCAACACTTCCAAGGCCCCTGCGCTTACGCATGGCCTGGACGAATGATCTTCCGAATTCAACCAACTCTTCCATGAGCACCCCCTTAATTACCATTGACTGTACCACTTCTTGCCCACGCAAATCTTGACAAGGATCAATGAGCATCTGGGTAAATGTAATGCGGCCAACTCGCACTCACCTCTGCGAAGCCATTAGGGTCAGGACTTCGGTAACGGAGCCGTCCCAGTCAAGCTGTTTTGCGTAGCGTGATTGATCCGCCAAGGCGGTGTAACTTTACCTTGTTCGTGTCCGCTCTGCTTTCTGTCACGGCCTTCGATTGAGATCCTTGGGGTACATGCTTCGGGTCGTGGTCAGCGCGACGGCTGCCAACATGATGCTGGTTCGATGTATTTCCGATGTGCCCATCTCATAGGCGTGCATGACTAGATTCAGCGACGGTCCAGACCACGACATCATCGGAACCACGTCCCTGCGAGACCTCGAAGGCCCGCTATCAGGCAGGCAACAGGTGGATTAACAGACGATCAGACCATGTTCAGTGCAGCGTCGAGCCGGAATACGGTGCCATCGACCCAAATTCGATGGAGAATGGCCAATACCGATCATACGGATGCCGAAGGTTTTGAGGACGCCACGGATGTGACCTTCGAGGTCTTTGCGCTGCCGGATCAGCCTTTCAAGGGCACCGACAAGGCATCGCAGCCGGTCGACCTCTTCGCTGCGGATATGCACCGCAGTGAACCAGCCGGTTCGGGCGAGCTGCGCCAATCCTTCGGCATAGGTGGCGTCAGACTTGTTGAGCCGTGCCGACAAGCACTTGTGCGCCTTGAGGGCAACAATGCAGGTCGCAGGCAGACCGAGACCGGCGAGGCCGCGCTGCAACAAGATCGACAACATTCCGCTTTCATGCACGATCCGTCGGGGCGTAAGTTCGCGGTTGCGAAACCAGCCCGCGACGCCCTGGGGATCAGCGGGACAGACGCCACGCGCTACAGTCTCAACGCTATTGGTCTATTTGGTCAGTGCCAAGCTTGGTTTGCCCGGACGAGACAGATGAAGATCGCTTCCGTTGGCTCGGGGTGTCGAGGGCACCTCCGCTCGCCGGGCCGCGCAGCGGCTGAATCAGCATTCGGTCGAGCCAGAGGTCTCGGCGTGTGCGAAACTGCTCGATGCCGATTTCCATGCCCTTATGCCCCATCTCGGGTTGCGCAACGTAAGTGCCTAGAAGTCGGTCCCACCACGGTAGATTAAAGCCAAAGTTCGAGTTGGTCTCGCTTGGATCAACGGAATGGTGGACTCGGTGCATGTCTGGAGTGACGACGATCCATCTAAGTATTCGATCCACCGGACGCGGCAAGTCAATGTTTGCGTGATTGAAGAGCGCAGTAGCGTTCACGATCACCTCGAACAGGAGCACGGCGACAGCGGGCGGCCCCAAGGTTGCTACAACCGCCAGCTTGATCCCCATCGAGATGAGAATTTCTACCGGATGGAAACGCAAGCCAGTGGTCGCGTCAAAATCGAGGTCGGCGTGATGCATCCGGTGCAGACGCCAAAGCCCCGGTACGGCGTGGAACATCACATGCTGAAGGTAGATTGCGAGATCGAGAAGCAGCATGGAGGCCACGATGGCAACCCAAACCGGCGCCTCGATGTTGTTGAAGAGCCCCCATCCGCGATCCTCGGCCATAGCTGCGAGACCAACAGCGAGGATTGGAAAGGTCAGCCGCAGGATGGCGGTGTCGAGCACCACGAGCGCAAGGTTGTTTGTCCATCGGATAACGCGCGGAATATCCCGTCTTCGCCGGGGTGCGGCCACTTCCCAAAGTGCCATCGCCGCCAGGACGGATAAGAAGGCAATAAGGCGGATAGTTGGTTCAGCAGCAAGAATTGTGTCGGACATGGACATCCACTATTCGGGTTTCTGTCGCGATAGAATTGCAAGCTGTTCTAGGCGACGACCGCTCCAATGTAACGCAGACATTCAAGCGATACCATCAGAGGGCGGCTTGGGTCCGCAACTCTGCCGTTCAGCAGATTTCAGCGAACGTCCGCTGCCGAACCAGCAACTCCCGGGCCCGCAGAACCATTGCGGACGCCTGGATCTCTTCACTTTTCACGGCAACAAAGCGCATAGTTGGTCTACTCGCGGCTTCGCAGATCGCTTCCGCATCGGCCGTATCGTTCTTTTGACATTTGACGAATGGATTCACGTAGGCCGGATGGATCAGCTTGACTTCGTGACTCAAGCGACTGATCTTGCGCGCCCAATAATGCGCACTGGCACAGGCCTCCATTACAACCACGCAACGCGGCAGCTTTGCGAAGAACTCAAGGACCTGACCCCTGCGCAATTTCTTCCGAAGAACAAGATAACCTGATCCATCCGCTCCGCGCACCTGGAAAACGTTCTTCGCCAAATCCAGGCCAATCATACTAATATTTTCCATAAACGCCTCCATTCAGGTTGTTTGCAAACCTAAGATGGCACACCGAGGCCAGCGCGGGCGTCTACACCTTCAGAACCGGAGCCCAGAATCGGGCGCGTTCGTCTTTTGACGAAACGGTGATCCAATTCATTTCTCGCCACTAAAAGCACGACGCAGTCAGCGTTGCCACGGCATCATTCCAGAGTAAGGTACCCGGACCGCTATAGAATGCGCCATTTGTGCTAATGTCGTAAGGTCAAAAACGGGAAGCTGCAGCTCTTTCTGAAGACGCGCGGAATATGGCGGCAAATCGGTGCACTCCAGTACCAGCGACCGGATTTCCGGTGTTTGGTGTTTTAGTCGCCGTGCTGCTTCAAGGACTTCGGCCTCGATCACATCGGTGTCCATGCGGGTCCGTGTATTCCGCAAGATCACCTCAGCGAATTCGCTGGTGTCCTCCAATCCTTGCACCGCGACGGGTATACCGGCGGCTCCGACGCCTTCGAAATGCTTTGGCGTCAAGGCTGACGCATTTGCAGTCAGCACGCCCACCGGGGCCTTGGCTCCGGTCATATGGAAGGCGAGGGGCACCTGAATCAGGCTCGATGCAAAGACAGGCACGGAAACGGCTGCGGCGAGTTCCTTTTGGAACAAAGCCAGAAACCCGCAACTTCCCGTAATGGCGCGAACGCCCTCGGCCTCAAGGCGTTTTGCGCCCTCAACAAAGGGGGCAAGCAACTCAGGCGATGGGTTGTTCAGCAGGGTCGGGACGGTGATTCCGTCGATCATTTCGTAGAGCACGGGAAACGGAAGGCTGGACGGATTCTTGATGTGTCCGGGCGGTTTGGGGAAATAGCTTTCAAGGCACAAAACCCCGATCGAACCCCCGCAGATGTTTTGACCACCTTCGTAAATTGGCATGGTACTTGGGTCCTTTTGACTTAGAGATCTAAAATCGGGCCAGCGAGAATGGGTCCAAACTGATATTTGGACTGCGGTCAGACACGAGATCCGCCACTAGTTCCCCCGTTTTCGGTGCCATCATCAGGCCGTAGTGAGAATGCCCGAACGCAACGTAGAGCCCGTCTTTGCCATTGAGCGGCCCAATCGCAGGCAGGCTGTCAGGAAATGAGGGGCGCCGTCCCATCCAGAACTTCGCCCCACCTGTATCAAGGTCCGGCACCAAAGATTTGGCCTGATCGGTCAGTATCTTTTCTTTTCGCGGGTTGGCTGGTGCGTCTACGCTGCCAAACTCGGCCGTGCCGGCAACCCTCAGTCCGCCCAACATCGAACTTGCGACGATCTTTGCATCCACATCCATGACGGAATTGTTCAGCACAGCCGAAGGGCTCGGGAACTCGATATGATACCCCCGCTCAGCCACAAGCGGTACCGGTAGTCCGAGAGGTTTCAGCAGGTCGGCAGACCACACCCCGGCGGCAAGTACAACATGGTGCGCGTGCAACGAATCTTGCGACGTGGAGATCTGCCATCCGCTTTCCCCGGCGCGACTAATCTTGGTGACTTCGGTCCGCACGAATTCGGCACCTTGGGTACGCGCTTTTTCGGCCAGAACAGCGCCCAAACGCCCCGGTGAAGTTGCGCGCGCTTGGCCTTTGATCACGATTGCAGCCTTGAACTCATTGGACAGTGCAGGTTCCAGGCGCCGTAGTTCAGTACCGTCAACACGCTCCAACTCACCACCTTTTTCCCGACGGATCAGATAGCCAAGCCCGTCTAGGTTGGCCTCTTCCGGATTGCGGAACGCGTGAATGTAGTAGCTGTCGACGATCAGGTTCTCGTGCCCAGTGCCTTGCAAGTGCCGACGATAAAGATCAATGGACGGACGGCACAAAATCTCCATCGCATCCGAAACTTCGCGCACAGTCTTTTCGCTGGACTTACCCAGAAAGCGCAGCCCCCACGGGATCATCTTCGGCCAGAAGGATGTCCGGACCGACAACGCGCTTTTCGGATCCAACAGCATTTGAGGAAGTTTTTTCCAAATGCCGGGAACGGCCTGGGGAATGATCGACCAGGGAGACACCACACCTGCATTGCCGAATGAGGTCTCCTGCCCGGGCTCTCCCCGGTCAATCAACCGCACGGTTTTGCCACGTTCCTGCAATGACAGCGCGCAGCAGATGCCGACGATCCCGGCGCCGATAATGGTTACACGTTCAGACATGTCAGGCCGTTGCTTGAGTTCGGGTGCGGGCGATCAACTGCGTAACGATCACGGGTGACGCTACTGCCAGCGCGATCAGGTCAGCCGTTATCGTGGGCGCTACGAAGATGATCCCGGCAAAAGCCATCAGAATACGAGACAATACGTTGAGCGGTTGCAGCCAATAACCGACGACCGCCGCGGACAGGGCGATGACCCCCGCTATGCAGCTTGCCGCAGTGTATGTGAACTCCCAAAAATCGAACCCGGTGGAGGACACGAACAACAAAACCGGTGCATAGACGAATGCCATCGGCGCTATCACCTTGCCCAACCCGAGCGTAAACGCGGACAGCCCGGTGCGGAACGGATTTGAGTTGGCGATCGCAGCCGCCGCATAAGCCGATGTACAGACCGGAGGCGTAATTTCGGACACCACGCCGTAGTAGAGCACGAACAGGTGGCTTGCGATGGGCGGAACACCCAACTGGGCCAGCGCGGGCTGCGCGACAGAAACCAGCATGATGTAAAGCGCGGTGGTTGGAATACCCGCCCCCATCAAAATGCAGACGACAGCGATGAAGATCAGGGAGATGAACAGTTGCAGGTCTTCGATTGCAAACAGCTGGAAGCTGCCGAACGAGATCATATTATAAAGATCCGCCGCCAGATTACCTGCCCCTTGCGTGACCATAAATCCGATACGAAAGCCGATACCAGTGGTGTTAATCACACCCACAACGATACCCACAGCGGCGGCAGCGGCACCCACCGCCAGCGAGTATTTTACGCCCAGTTCGACAGCAGCTAGCATCTCGGGCACTTCGATACGTTTTTGCGGGTTCAGTGTGGCAGTCACAGACAGCGCGCAGAGTATCGCGGTCATTGTCAGGTCGAACCCGCCATCCGAGAACTTCCATAACACAAAGGCCAGAAACGCCGCCGCGTAAATCAGCGTTGGTGGCTGCTTGATACGCGACATACCCGCGATCACCGCCAGCGATATGCCGCAGAAGGCAGACATGAATGGCGTGTAACCGGTAAACAGCACCACCAGCAGGCCAATCAAGGGCACGATATTAGCCCAACCTTCAGCCCAGACAGCCTTGAGTTGCGGCAATTGTTCCTTTGTCAGACCCTTCAGGTTCAGCTTGCGCGCCATCAAGTGCACAACCGCGAAGACGCCAATATAGTGCAGAAGCGCCGGGAAGATCGCCGCAATGACAATAGTGGTGTAAGGCACCTCCAGGAATTCGGCCATGATAAAGGCCGCGGCCCCCATGATGGGCGGCGTGATCTGGCCGCCCGCCGAGGAAGCAGCCTCGACCCCGCCCGCGAAATGGCCGGGGTAGCCCAGGCGTTTCATGTTCGGGATGGTCAGCGCGCCGGTTGAAACCGTGTTGGCGACCGAGGACCCTGAGATCGTTCCAAAGAAAGCCGATGATACGACCGACACCTTGGCCGGACCACCTGTATAGCGACCCGCCAGAATGGTGGCATTGTCGATAAACAACTTTCCCAACCCGGTGCGCTGCGCGATCACACCAAACAAAACGAAATGGAAGACGATGGTCGAAACGACCCAAAGCGTGACGCCATAGATGCCTTCCTGCGGAAAGTACATCGACGACACGAAGGTTTTGAAGTTTACACCGGGATGCTGCAACAAGCCGGGGAAGTACGGCCCAAGCAGGGCGTATGAGATAAAGACGCAGATGATCAGCGGTAGCACCCAGCCCAAAGTGCGGCGCGCGATGTCCAGTACCAGCAGGATGATGATCACACCCAATATCACATCGTAGGTGTTGGGGTTACCCATGCGGAATGTCTGTTCCTCGATCCCAAGAAAGGGAATGCCGCGCCATGCAACGCCAACATAAAGCGCAGCAACGATTCCAAGCGCCATGAAAACCAAATCGTAAAGAGGGACATTCCCAATGCGAAATCGGCTGACCTTGAGTGCATAAAGGCTCTTGGCGCCGATAATAGGGATGGTGGCATAAACCAGGATGAACAGCAGGGCCAAGTAGATACCCATGTGCCAATGGTCCGCAGGCAGGCCGAACCCGGCGGTGAAAAACTCGTAGAACGCAAAGATCAGGGCGACGACGCGCAATACCTTGCCCGTGGTGGGCGAAACTTCACGTACAGCGGCACCTTCGTCGAACTGTTCCTCAATTGCAGCTAGTTCTTCGGCCGTCAGTTCGCGGTCATCAGGTTGGTGGGTCTCGGACATGATGGCCTCCCTGTCATATTGGTGCATTTTGACAGTGCGATGCCCCCATTGAGGCATCGCGTCTGCAGGTCAGTTTTGTGAGTGGTAGGTTAAAGTAGGCCTGCTTCTTTGTAGAACTTCTCGGCCCCCGGGTGCAGCGGAACACCCAGTGCCTCTACGCCGTCCAGTGCCGTATCAGGTGTGATTTGCTTGCCTTTGGCATGGCCGTTGTCCAGCAGTTTGCGCGTGTTGTCATTCCAAAGCGCCTTGGTCAGCTGATAGACCAGATCTTCGGACAGGTCCGAAGAGACAACCAGCATCGCGCTAACCGCAGGGGTCTTGGTTTCGGTGTCGATCCCTTCATAGACGCCACCCGGAATGACCGAGGGGATATAGGCCGGGATGATCTCGTTGATCTTCGCCAGATCTTCGTCGCTGAAGGAATGCAAGTTCATGCCCTTGGTCGATGACAGTTGAACCATCGCCGCAACGGGCCAACCTGCGGCATAGAAATAGGCGTCCAGTTGACCATCCGCCAAACGCTCTGCGCTCTGGCTGTTATTCAGCTCGGCCTCATCCATATTGTCCCGGTTTACGCCCCAGGCATCCAGCATCTGCAGCACGGCAACTTGTGTACCGGAACCGGCTTGCGCGATACCTACACGCTTGCCTTCCAGATCGCCCAGATCATTGATCGTCTGTCCTGCAGGCAGAACCAGATGCAGATCCTCCGGGAACAAGTTTGCCACAATGCGCAGCTTGGGATGCGGCTTGCCTTCGAACTTGCCTTCCCCCAGATACATCGAACGGGTGACGTCTGCAGCGGCCAGACCGGCCTCAAGCTCTCCGTTCTGAACAGCGGCGTTGTTGAAGACCGAAGCGGTGGTGGATTGTGCGATTGCAATCAGGCCCGGAACACCGCACTGGCCGCCTTCTTCACAGGGGCGCGAGCCCGGAGGGGCGGAGATACCGTTTGCGATGGTACCTCCGATAGGGAAGTAGGTTCCGCCTGCACCACCGGTCCCGATGCGGAAAAACGTTGGGTCCTGCGCCAGCGCAGGGGCGGCAAGCGCGCCCGCCAGGGCCAGTCCGGTCAAGCATTTCACAAATTTCATCATCATCTCCCTTTTTGGATGGTCAGATTCGGTTTGGCCGAATTTCGATCCTGCAAGCGTAGAGGCAAATTGCATAAAGACAAATTTATTATATTTCACAAAATTATAGTTTAGCTTATACATGACTCATGAACCTTACGCAGCTGACCGTTTTCCGTGAGGTGATGGAGACCGGCTCCATCTCTCAAACCGCCAGGAAACTGAACCGCACCCAGCCTGCGATCAGTCTGGCCTTGAAGAATCTTGAAAAGACCCTTGGCCTGACACTGTTCGAGCGTAAGGGACGGCGATTGGTACCTGTCCCCGAAGCACATTACCTTTTGGCCGAAACCGCAGGTATTCTGGACCGCCTTGCGACAATTTCCAGCACGATGGAAGGATTGATCAAGGGGCATTCCGGCAGCCTGAATATCGCGACAATGCCAGGCCCGTCCGCCTTTCTTTTCCCGCGTTTCATCAGCCAATCGGTCGGCGAGAACCCCGAGATACGTATCACATTATCTACGCGCAGTTCGCCTCAGATCATGGAGCTTGCGGGCACGCAGAATATTGATTTCGGCTTCGCAGACTTCGAGTATTCGGCCGGGAAAGAGCCTCAGTATTCAACAGAACTGATCCAGGCAGATTGTTTTTGCGCCGTTGATCGTGACAGCCCGCTTGCTTCGCGCATGACCGTTTCCATTTCCGATCTTGACGGAGCCCCGATGGGGGGATTGCATGCCGCGCACCCGTTTCAGCGCAAAATTCGGCAAGAGTTTCAGGATGTATCCGCGAATTACAATCCAACGGTGACCTGTCAGTACTTTCTTCCCTTGATACCCTTTGTGAGTTCAGGACAGTGTTATTCTATCATGGACCCATTGACCGTTGCCACTGAACAAGAGCTGAACCTGTCTAATGGAAAGGTTGTATTCTTACCGTTCGAAAAACCGCTAAGATACGAGTATGCAACCCTTGTGCCCGACCACCGACCACCGTCTCAATTGGCTTTGAAGATCAAAGCGGGTTGGAAAGCCGAAGTTTTGTCGATGTTGGAAGAGGTGAAAGCCAAACCTATTGTAGTGGGGATAGATTAAGCGAGTAGCTAACAGAACTGGATAGCTTGGACGTTACAAAACGATACTGTCGAGACGGAACTCCGGTTTGGATCAATTGCAGTAAATCACGAAACCCCGCAATGGGCCCACCGCCACGCTTAGCAACGTCCGCTTCCTGCGCTTAACTATCATTCGAGCAGCATGCCGCATCTTGTGATATTGTATAGGTATCTGATGGAATGGACATCCCCTGATCTCTCATCTGATAGGTTTTGGAGATGGATTCCACCAAGTGGTTAGCAAAATGGCGGACTTGGAGCTTGTTGGCATAGATCTGGCGAAAAATGTGTTTCAGCTTCACGGGTGCAAGTTCCTCGGGCGAAGTAGTTTTCGCAAACAACTCAGACTCAACAACCTTCTATTGTTCGTTGCTACACTACCGACGTGCACCATTGCCATGGAGGCTTGTTCCGAGAGCCACTATTGGGGGCGAGAATTTGCAGCCCTCGGACATACGTTTCGTTTGATCGCGCCCAAATATATCAAACCGTTTGTGAAAAGCAGCAAGAGTGATGCGATTGACGCTGAGGCCATGTACGAGGCAGCGCTGCGATCAACGATGCAGTTTGTGCAGGTCCGCAGCGAAGACAATCAAGCAGTGGCCCTGGCCTTCAAAGCACGAGATCTGTTGATCCGGTATTGCCAAGTTGTCTGGCGTTTCGACGACGACTAAAGGCAATGAATGAACATTCCGTCCGGCATGCCGCGCCTGAAGGGCTTTCGCTACCCTCGCGAGGTCATTGCCTACGCGGTTAGGACATACCATCGGTTTGTCCCCGGCAAACTGGTGGAGTTGGAACGTGTCGAGGCCCTGCACCTACACGAAGGCGAGCCCAGAGGAACCGAGACCGAATGGCTCGGCACTCGCGCGATCTGGAACATCTCTCGTACCGAGAACAGTGCCGTGGTCCGCTTCGAACATGTGCGTCTTGCGCCCAATCTCCACAGCCACGAGGTCTGCGAGGCCAGCTGGGACCGCTTCGTCTTCGAAAGCCTCAAAGCCTATCTCGATACCGTGCGAGGCATACCGCACCGGGCTTTGGATTTAAGTCCAGCCAGTTAGGGCGAGCCGGGAAAGCCCGGCAGGGCCGTGGCGCAGGCGGCCCCGCGCTGGCCACCCGCCATCGTCTCGTGCCCGCCCGATCCTCAGCACCCCACGACCCGGTTCTTGCGCATTGGGTCCCACACCCGTGCCAGTAGCAAGAAACGGGTCGATTGGCCGGCGGTCGGCCCGATAGACCCATGGTCATGCAAATAAGTTGAAAGGCATGATCATGGAACTGAAGAACAAGACCGTCATTGTCACCGGCGCAAAGCTCGCCTCTTAAACCCGCTGCCACAGCGCGTTATTGTCATCCAGCCAAGACTTCGCAACAGAACCCACCACCCGTGCCAGATAAATAGTGGCACAATTGTAAGCGACTAAGACAACGTTCAAAAAGCTTTTCCTTAGACGTCTAATGGGCGAACACGAGTAGATCAAAGGCTGTTAAGCCGGTGCTTTTCAAGTATCCCGCAAAGGATAGCCTTGGCTTGGAGCCTGTGTTCCCGATGACGTTCGCGCGCCACATCCGGTCGACCTTCACTAATTGCTTGGAAAACAACCCGGTGATCTTCGTTGGATTTGACTGGTAGAGGCCTGATAAACAGCGTCGTTGTACGTGCGCGGTGAACCTGGTCGCTCACCATGGCCACAATCGCTTCTACGCGTTTGTTGCCACCCAAACGCACGAGTTCCTGATGAAACAATTCATCGGCCTCGGCCCAGGCTTCCAAATCTTCGGTTTCGATGGCTTGATCCATCTTTGCGATTGATCCTGCAAGTACCGCCAGTTCATCTTCTGAATAACCCGCTTCGGCGGCGCGCTGAGCTGCGAGACTCTCGAGTTCCGTCAGTATGTCGTAGATTTCGCGCATATCGTCTGATGAAACGGGCAGTATTCGCACACCTTTACGGGGCCGCATTTCCAGCAACCCTTTACTTTCCAACATCAGTGCAGCTTCTCGTATCGGGGTGCGAGACATGCCCAGAGTCTCAGCGAGTTCCGACTCCAGATGATCAGTCCCGGCTGCAAGTTCGCCGGACAAGATCATCCGCCGCAAGTCACTAACAGCGCGTTGTGTATTGGAAAGAGATTTGGTGTCCTGATCTTTCACAGCGTCTCCAGGTTGATCTTTCGTCCCTCCGCAGCCGAAAGATAGATCTTTTCTTCGATGCGGATCACATCCAAATAATCTCGGGCCGTGTTTTCCAGCGGCGTGCCCCGTAGAAGGCCTGAAACAACGTGACTTTGCAAGGCGTGGACGCAGTCTCCTCCAAATCCATCATTATCGCTCGGAGGTAGAATTTGTTGTCGCTCCTGTTTTCCAAAAGCGCGGAGTTCTACTGAACCGTCGCCGTTTAGAACCAGTGACCCGTTTGTTCCTTCGATAAGCGCCTCGCCCATGGTCTGACGCAGGTTATCGGCGCTGTGGTCAAGGCACCTGTTGCCATCGAACAGAGCTTTTAAACCGTTGGGATGGTCAAACAAGATGCAACCTGCGTCCTCGCCGGCGATAATTGGGTTCACTCGACGTAGGTCCGCGTAAACTGCATTGGGCGTATCGAACAAAAATCGGAACGTGTCTACCCAGTGAACCGCTGTCTCATGTACCAGAAAACGTGGCATGTCCTGAAAGTACGGCTGCCGGTCAAGGTAGGCGTGCGGTCCTTGTCCGTCGCCGGGCCGAAGCCGAAAAGTCGCTTGTAGAGGTGTTCCAATTCGACCCTCGGTCATCGCTACCTTGATCGCACGATACCAGGGCTGGAAGCGAAAATTCTCATGCACGACAATGGTTGCGCCTACTGCTTCAGCCTCGGAGACGATCTTCTCCGCTTCATCCAAAGACATGCAGAAAGGCTTTTGGCAGATCAGCCACTTGATGCCAGAGCGCAGTGCCGTTCGGATGGCGTCAGCCTGCGCCACCGGTGGAAGGATGATGTCCACGAGATCTGGTTCTTCGATCTCCAGCATTTTCGACAGGTCATCGTAGGCGGTCAGCCCCGTTTTTTTCGCCTTGTTGATATCGCGGTTGCAGGATGCAATCGGAACAGCGCCGGGCATTCGGGACCAGCTTTCGTAGTGGAACTTGCTGAAGTATCCCGCTCCCACACACGCGACTTTGATGGCTTCTTTAGTATTCATGCCTGCAATGCTTCCAATACCGATGAGGCCGCGTCCCGCGTTCCCGCAGTACCGCCCAAGTCTCGCGTCAGGTTTTGACCGTTCGCAGTCACCTTTTCCACGGCTTCGCGCAAACGTTTGCCGTCGTTACACAGTTCTGGGTGATCATGGGTCAATCCCAGCCATTCAAGCATCATCGCCGCGGACAGGATCATCGCAAACGGATTAGCAATACCCTGTCCCGCAATGTCTGGAGCTGAGCCGTGGCAAGGTTGGAATACGGCGTGGTTCAACCCAATGTCTGCCGAAGGAGCCAATCCAAGACCACCCATAAGACCAGCGCCAAGGTCGGAAAGGATGTCTCCGAACATGTTCTCGGTCACCAAGACATCAAATTCCCAGGGCTTTTGGACCATCCATAGAGCGGTAGCATCAACATAAGCATGGTCTGCCTGCAAATCGGGATGGTTGGCAGCCTCAGCGTCAAACATGGATCTGAAGAACGCAAAGGCTCTGAATACATTGGCTTTGTCGACACATGTAACCCGCCCCTGGCCACGCCCGGACGCCTTTCGGTTTTTGGCGAGTTCAAACGCGAACCGGAATAGCTTTTCGGATACCTCACGCGTGATCAACAGAGTTTCGCGCGCCTCATCTTCAGTGACTTCGCCTGTTCCTTGGGTGAAGAACAATCCTTCGGTGCTTTCACGGATCAAGACAAAGTCGATCTCTTTTCCGTTGGGGAGCGACAAGGGCGTCATTTGTCTGCTGCTTACCTTTACCGGGCGCACACCGGCAAAAAGACCGAGCTGCTTCCGCAGGTCGATCTGTGGTGAAATCTCGGTTCCGTCGGGGTAGCGGACATCCGGCAAACCCATTGCAGACAGTAGTATCGCGTCAGCCTTGCGTGCCGTTTCAAGTGATCCCGGTGGAAACGATTCTCCAGTTTTTACGTAGTGGGATGCGCCTGCTGGCGCGTCTTTAAACGCTAGCTCATAGCCGGGATTGTTGCCTGAGAGCTGGCGCAGAATTTCAAGCGTAGGGGCCATAATTTCAGGACCGATTCCATCCCCGTGGAACACTGCCACATCATACTTCTTTTTCATCTTAGCCCGCTTCCTTCCCGTTTCGCATTCATAGCGCGATAGCAGCTTCCACTACAGTCCGTTGACAATGCATTCTTTAATGTATACGCAAATAAATGCAATAATAAACGCGAAGTTGTTTTGGGAGGACTTGGAAATGAAACTGAAGCTAGGGCGGTTGGCGGCCGCGGTCGTTATGGCGACGGGAATTGCTGGGGCTGCTGCTTCACAGGATTACCCCTATCGGGATATCACCACTGCTGTGGTCTGGGGGGCCGGTGGTGGCACGGACACGATCAACCGGATGATCATGGCCGAGATGGAAAAACACCTTCCGGTCTCGATCAACGTGATCAACCAAACAGGTGGGGTCGCAGGCTCCAACGGCATGGTCTACGTCATGAACCAACCAGACGATGGTTATACACTGGTCGGTCTGTCAGAGTCGAACGTCACCGCAGCTGTACAGGGTGGTTGGGATAAGAAATTTGATTTTTGGTATCCGTTTATTGTCGGCGGATCACCTGATCTGATCTCGGTTCCAGCTGACAGCCCTTACAATACTCTGGAAGAACTGGTCGACGCCGCAAAAGCTGCTCCCGGCACTATTCCAGCTGCGGCTTCCGGCGCGGGTTCGATCCACCACTTGAACCTTCTCGCCATAGAGAAAGGGTCCGGGGCAGAATTCAAGTTCGTTCCATACAAGGGCTCGGCGCCGGGGCAGGAAGCCGCAATAGCGGGTGAGGTTGCGTTGGTTGTGACCTCTCTGGCTGAGCAGGCGCCACTGATTGAAGGTGGTCAGCTGAAACCGCTTGCGATGTTGACGCCGGAAGATGCGCAAATCGCCGGGGCATCAGTGCCATCTGCCTTTGGTATTTATGACGGTCTGGATCAATACCTGCCGCTTAAACAAGCCATCGGATTTGCCGTTCACAGTTCGGCCGGAGATGACGTTAAGGCAGCCCTCGGCGATGCGTTCGAGAAGGCGATTGCGTCCGACACCGTCGCTGAATGGGCCGCGGCCAACAATTACGATGTCGGTGGCCAACACGGCAAAGAGGCTCAAGAACTGTTTGCAAACCTCGAGGCTACCTTTGCCTATACTTTGCTGGATCTGGGCGCTGCCACAGTCGATCCGGCCTCGCTGGGTATCGAGAAGCCCTGACCGGGCGGCTTTGAAAGGGCGCGTTTCACCGCGCCCTTTCTTACAGGAGGCAGAAAATGAGCAAGGTCGACGAAACACTGGTCATGCGGTCACGCGACTTCTGGGCTTCGGTTGTTCTGATAGCAGTGTCCGTCTTTTTCCTTTGGAAGACGTTGGACATTCCCCTTTGGGGTGAAAACCGCGCGGGTGTAAGTGGATCGGATTGGTACAACTCGGCTGCAATTGTACCGCTGTTCATCTTCGGTGGACTACTTGTCTTGTCCTTTGTGTTGCTGGCTATTTCGATCCGCTCAGGTGGAGCCCAAAACGCGCTCAGTGCTTTGGGCATCGGATGGGATAACTCGGAAGCCTATCGAGCTTCAACAATAGGCCTGATCCTTCTCGCATATGTCGCCGGGTTGGTTCCCCGAGTAGACTTTATTTTGTGCTCGGGATTGCTGATTACAGCACTGACCTACGGATACTACGGAGGTCACGCACGTCGTGCCTTGGTGGCCTGCATCGCCGTCGTCGTCGCCGGACTGTTTGCATTCGCCTTGTTTCCCGCGCAGGCGGCGTGGAATGCACATGGTGATGATTGGTTCACATTGGTCCTCTGGGCCGCTCTAACCCTTTTGGTGCTGACCAAAGCGTCTTCCGAACCAGTTTTGCGGGTCGTTCCTTTCATCGCGATATTGGCCCCGCTCGTCCTTGTTTGTGCGATGGCCTTTGTATTCCGACAGAACGTGCCTGCGCGCGGCGGGCTGATCTTCAAGCAAATCGAATACCACTACTACGTGACGCTTCGTCCGTTATGGAAAGACTGACCGGATGGACTTTATCCTTTCGCAACTGGCTGGATTTGGAACTGCCTTCGTTGGTCTGGCAGTGGACCCGCTGACCTATCTATACTTGATCGCATCCGTGTTCCTGGGCATCACGTTCGGCGCATTGCCCGGCCTAACGGCAACGCTGGCTGTGACGATCCTGACAGGTTTCTTCGGCAACAAGATTCCATTGGACTATTCGCTCATTGCCTTGCTCGGGGCCTATGTCGGCGCGATTTACGGCGGCTCTTACCCCTCAATCCTGTTGAACATACCGGGCACAGCAGCCAGCGCGGCGACGGCCATGGATGGCTACCCCTTGGCGAAAGCGGGTCGAGGGGGCGAAGCACTTGGGCTGACCACGACGGCCAGTTTCATTGGCACAGTTATCGGGACCATCACGCTTTTGATTTTTGTCTGGGCGTTGCTATTGGTCTCAAAGAACATCGCAAGCCCGGAGAAAGCACTTCTTGCCCTTTTCGGCATTCTGCTTTCTGGCACTTTGATGAGCGAAGACCTGGTGATTAAGGGATGGATCGCCGGTCTGATCGGGCTTGCGATGTCCATGGTAGGGCTCGACCCATTGTTGTCAGAACCGCGCTATACCTTCGGTTGGTCTTACCTGATGAGCGGGTTTCAAGTCGTTCCAGTTTTGATGGGGGCTTTTGCGATCCCTCAAGTCATCGACGGTTTGCGGCACGTTGAGGCCGGGAAAATTCTGGCCCTGAAAGGCCGTATTCTTCCAAACCTTCGCTCTATTCGACGCTACCTGCCCACCATTGGCCGGTCAGGCGTGATCGGGACCGGGGTAGGAGCACTTCCCGGCGTTGGCGAAGATGTCGCAGGCTGGGTCAGCTACGGTGTCGGCAAGACTGTTTCTGCCGAGGGCGATAAATTCGGGAAAGGCTCCTTGGAAGGTCTGCTGTGCTCTGAAACTGCAAACAACGCCTGTATTGGCGGCGCGCTGATCCCGCTTTTGGTGTTGGGCATTCCCGGTTCACCACCCGCCGCCGCTTTGATGGGGGCTTTCAAAATCAACAACGTAATCCCGGGTCCGACGATAGATCCCGAGATCATTCTGCGTGTAGTCGCGATCCTTGTGCTGGCCTCCCTGACAATGTTCCTGATGGGGCTTTTTACCGCTCGGGTCTTTATCAAAATACTCGCCATCCCGCAGACCATCTTCTTGCCAGTCGTGATGGTTCTGACAACAATCGGGTCTTTCAGCGTCGGTGGCGGCATCAATGATCTTTACCTGATGCTTGGCGTCGGCGCCGTTGCCTATTTCATGAACCTCATGAAGTACCCAATCGCTCCGCTGGTTATTGGGGTTATCTTGGGAAGTCTGTTTGATGAAACCTTCCGCCGGTCGCTGTTCCTGTCGGACGGGGACCTTTCGGTCTTCTTTTCACGGCCCGGTGCGGCCATTCTGCTGGTGCTCAACATTGGTCTGATCCTCAGCCAATTGCCCGTTGCGAAGCGCGCTTTCTCACGTCTGAAAGGACTTTCTGTTTGATGTTTGTGGTTACTGTCACCTTCACTCTTAAGCCCGGTAAGAGAGACATCTTTTTGCCGCTGATGGTCGAAAACGCATCCACCTCTTTGCGTGAAGAACCCGGATGCCAGCAGTTTGACGTTTGCCTCGGCGACGATCCCGAGGCAGTTTTCCTCTATGAGGTTTATGATGACAGCGTGGCGTTCTCCGCCCACCTAGAAAGCGCGCATTTCAAATCCTTCGATGCGGCTGTGGCTGATATGATCGCTACGAAGACAGTTCACCAGTATTCCGAGGTCATCCGATGAATGATTGGGAAATTCACGCCGTGAAATACGCGGATCGCAATGCCCGCACTCGACGCGATAGCTTCATCTTAGATGACAATCACGACGCGCCTCATGCGATGGATTATTTCGTTTGGGTATTGAAACGCGGCAATGAAGTCATTCTGGTCGATACCGGCTACGACGCCGATGAGGCCGCCGCCCGTGATCGCCCGATCGCGATGGACCCTCGCGAGGCTCTGCGCCCCTTGGACATCACGCCGGAAGCGGTGACAGACATCATTGTGACCCATCTTCATTATGACCATGCGGGGGGACTGCATATGTTCCAGAACGCGAAGTTGCACATGCAATCGGCGGAAATGGCCTTCGCCACTGGTCCCTGCATGTGCCACGACCACCTGCGCGCGCCTTTCACTGCGGGCCATATTTGCGAGGCCGTAAAACGCCTCTATTCAGGTAAGGTCGTGTTCTACGATGGAGAGGCCGAGATTGCAGATGGGGTGACCGTGCATTGTATCGGCGGGCATTCGCGCGGGTTGCAATGCGTTCGTGTAAGAACGACAGCCGGGTGGATGGTTCTGGCCTCTGACGCCTCGCATTACTATGAGAATTTCATGGCGCGCAAAGCTTTTCCCATCGTCGTCGATTTGCAGGACATGATGGATGGTTTCGAGACCCTGGAGAGGTTGGCCTCGCATCCTCGACTTATCGTGCCCGGCCATGATCCACTTGTGCGTGAGATTTTTCCCGTCGGTACGGCACCGCATATCCATAGGCTGGATCCAGGGCCGACGAGGGACATTGAAATATGAAAATCGGCGTCATAGCGGACGACTTTACCGGTTCGAGTGATATAGCGAACACCCTGGCAAAGGGCGTGGAGCCGGAAGGTGGATTACGAACGGCTCAGTTTCCGGGTATTCCGACTGCCCCGGCGGACATGGAGATTGAAGCGGGTGTGATTTCGCTCAAAAGCCGCACCGCACCTATCGAGGAAGCCGTAGCAGACAGCTTGCGTGCTTTGCGGTGGCTCGCGGATCAAGGATGCCAGCAGTTCATTTTCAAGTATTGCTCCACCTTCGATTCCACGTTGGAGGGAAATATCGGCCCCGTTGCGGAAGCGCTTGCCGACCAACTGGGCGCGCAAAAGGTGGTGTTTTGTCCAGCTTTTCCGACAACAGGGCGCACCGTCTATCACGGTCATCTATTTGTGCTCGGCAAGCTGTTGCACGAATCCGGGATGGAAAATCACCCTCTCACTCCGATGACGGATGCGAACATCAAGCGCTGGTTGCAGCATCAATCCGATGAAGCGGTTGGGTTGGTGCCAATTGACACTGTGAAGCAAGGGCCAGAGGCAATTGCTGATGCATTGCAGAACGCAGACGAGCGCTTTATGATCGGTGATGCGATCTCGGACGAGGATTTGCTGGCCTGGGGCGAAGCTCTAAAGGATGCCAAGCTCATTACCGGGGGATCGGGGATAGCGCTGGGGCTACCCAGAAACTTCTTAGAAGAGACTTCATCCAAAAGTTCTAGCAGAGTGTTTTCCGGTATAGCAGGGCCAGCCGCTATCATTGCTGGATCTTGTTCAGGTGCGACCCGTGGGCAGATCGATGTTCATGCGGAATCCCACCCGACATTCGCCATTGATGTGCCGGGCGTCATGTCCGGGGATGTGACCGCGCAAACGCTTCTGGATTTTTTTGAAGCGCATCCGGGTCAGGCGCCGCTCGCATACTCATCTGGAAGCCCAGATGATGTGCGTGCGATCCAAAGTCAGTTCGGTCAGGAAGCGGTTGCAGAAAAACTGGACAATCTCTTTGCAGATACCGCGCGAAAACTTGTCCAAAAGGGCTACAAGCGATTGGTGGTGGCCGGGGGGGAAACATCCGGCGCTGTCGCCAAGGCCGTGTCTGAGGCACTGGGGTCGCCAGCCATGTCAATTGGGCCAGAGATTGACCCGGGCGTACCTGTCCTGAGCGTTGGAAAAACTGAACCCATTGCGCTGGCTTTGAAATCTGGAAACTTTGGCGCTCCGGACTTCTTCGCAAAATCCCTCAGAATGATGGAGGCAGGCAAATGAGTTCTGAAGAACTGGCGCTGCGACGGCAGATGTCGGAACTGTGTGCTTCGCTGTTTGCACGTGGATTTTCCGTCGGTACTGCGGGCAACGTCTCCACACGTCTGCAAGACGGAATCCTCATGACGCCAACCAATTCGACTTTGGGGGATATCGACCCCGAACGCATCGCCAAGATTGATCTGGATGGGAACCACGTCTCCGGAGACAAGCCAACCAAAGAGGTTTTTCTGCATCAAGCCTTCTATGAGACGAGACCAGAAGCAGGTGCCGTGGTTCATCTGCACTCGACCTGGGCCACCGCTCTGTCCTGTCTGGAAGACACCGATCCAGATGACTGTGTTCCACCGCTTACGCCGTACGTGGTCATGCGCGTTGGCACGGTCAAACTGGTTCCATACGTTAAGCCGGGCGACCCGAAGTCCGGTGATTTGATCCGCGAACTGGGCGGCAAACATAGTGCTGTTCTGCTGGCCAATCACGGACCCGTCGTCTCAGGAAAAAACCTCTTCTCAGCGGTCTGTGCAGCAGAAGAGCTGGAAGAAACGGCCAAGTTGCTTGTGGCACTGCGGGGAATGCCAACCCGATTATTGGATGCAGCACAAGTCGCAGAAATCAAGGAAACTTTCGGAGGGATTTAAACCGACTCTAAAATGGTGAATGTGCAATCTTTTGGGCAAATCGTGCAGTGTTATGCGCAGACACCGCGCAGAATTATGGGTAAACATCCAAGGTTTTCTTTGATAATAACAATGTAAGAAATCTATCGTTGTAAGCGCATCTACAGCCCCTCGTTTTGCAGCTTAGTTCATATGCTAAATTTGCGATATATCTCCGAACTTGGTCGATGGCTGGAGATCTGGAATGTGAATGCTCCGGCCTTTATCGCACGGCAGGAGGAGCCAAAACTCTCAGTTTTTAGCCTGCGGCGCATTTGCGACTGTGGGCAAGCAGTCACTATGCAGCATCTTAATCTGCATTTTTGGTAAATTTCTGTGTGGGCCTTTGTCCTATTTGTGACCCCAGTTCTGTCCTGGGGTCACAGTTGGATACGTGAAAATTATTCGGCAGGCATCGTTGACGTTTGTGGATCAATAGTTGATGCAACACCGGCGGCTTCTCGGCGCCCGTCGTTCCAGATCGCTTTAATCAATGCGATGCACATCAGCGCCATGACGATAGAGAATGGCAACGCGCCGATCACCATCGCGGTCTGAATGGCCCCAGTTCCACCTGAGATCAGAAGGCCACCAACAACCAATGCCAGCGCTGCCCCCCCAGAACATGATGTGTGGTCGAGCCTTTGGACCTTCGTCACCGGCGGCGTTGATCGTGTTCACGATCAGAACGGCCGAGTCAGCAGAGGTTACAAGGAACGTCATGAGCAAGATCACGATGACAACCGCCATGGCCCAGGCAAGGAACTCTGCGATTGGAGCGAGCATGTACGTGGTCATGGCAAAGATCTTGTCACCATTGGCCGCATCAAGGATCACACCATTTGCGCCGCCGTTCAGTTCCAAATCAATCGCTGTACCACCGGCCCAGGCGAACCAGACAAAGCACATCAGCGACGGCACGATCATTGCACCCAGCACGAACTCACGGATAGAGCGACCTCGCGAGATGCGCGCCAGAAACAATCCGACGAAGGGTGCAAACGCGATCCACCAGGCCCAGTAGAACACTGGCCACCAGCCTTGCCATTACGCCAACAGGAAGGATTCGGACCCCTCGACACTGTTGATTTCCGCTGAGAAGTGACCCGGTATTTTCACCGAGATTTGACCCACCTTTGTTTATGTCTCAGCGTTTATGTTGTGGTCAATG
>NZ_JBQFXM010000027.1:0-27301 GCF_056540845.1 Ruegeria sp. AL2 | reverse complement strand
GCGACACGCTATGATCGCTGTCCCAAGGTCTTCCTCTCAGCCATCGCTCTGGCCGCAACCGTCATCTATTGGTTATGAATCCTGACCCTAGTCAAACTAATACCTGCGCATGAACTCAGTTTGGCTGAATTGGGTATAATCTATTTATCCGTTTTTTCGTCGTCTTGAGACAAGATCGTATCTGCCACCGTGGTAGCTGCTGTCACGAAGACACCGAGGCCCACGATGATGTATACCATTGTGAAGATTTTTCCTGCCGCAGTTTCAGGGGAGAAGTCACCAAACCCCACGGTCGAAATTGTCACTACAGAAAAGTAGATTGAGTCGAGCCAACTCCAACCTTCGACAAAGTGGTAAAAGACCGAGGCCCAAAAAATCATTCCAATTGTGAAGGCAAGGATGCCCTTAACTCTACCGTCCTTGAAAGCGACGCCTATCCCTCGTGTTATTCTGGTTAGTGAATTCATCTTGTCCTCGTTGATTGAAGAATTCACATATAGCAGTAATTACATGAATGTGGGGAATAGAAGGAATCTGATTGCCTGTAGTTTGGAAGATGTGTCCAGCAGCCATAGTCAAAGCTCATGCAACGTGTCCGTTTCTGGCTTTTGAAATCCACTTCAAACCAGCTGTTCAGAAACTGGGTGTGCCGGGTTTTGTTGCACAATTGCGCTTAGGGATTCACTCCATGAATCCAAGTTGATAGCTGGAGAGTATGAGCAGTTGGTCCCCTACGAAGTACAAGACCAAGAACTGACCGTCGTACAACACGGCGTTGAAGCAGCGCGGTTCACTATCGATCTGGTTTGAACCTGAGATGGCATGGTATGCGCCAGCGACGGGCAAGTGCGGTCGTCAGCCAGAGTTCAGCGATGCAGCGATCCAGGTTTGTCTGATGCTGAAGGTGCTGTTCGGCATGCCGCTTCGCCAGACGACAGGGTTCGTTGAAAGCCTGTTGCGCCCAGCAGGGCTTGACCGGAAAGTTCCGGACTTCTTACCCTCTGTCGTCACCAGAAGACGTTGAACGTCTCTATCCCATACCGCGGTGGAACTGGGCCGTTGCACCTGTTGATCGACGCGACCGGGATCAAAGCTGAGGGCGAAGGTGAGTGGAACGCCCGCAAACATGGCGGCAGTAAAAAAGCGCCTGTGGCGTAAGCTTCATCTCGGAATAGATGAAGAAACACTGGAGATCCGCGCGGTTGATGTCACGACAAGCAACATCGGCGATGCCCCAAGCCGCGCAGAGGCAAAGATGAACTGCGTCAAACTCCTTGGCCAAGGCATCATGGCCCGAGACTTCAATCGGCAGGTTGCCGAGTTCTAGGTCCGGATTGCGGTGCTCAACCGCTGCACAGCTCTTGGCATAACCAACACTGAGCCCGTAGCATAAATCCGTCCGGGGAAAGGGGAAGTGTGCTCACCCCCTGATTTGTGCAACAGGCCGGTGTGCCGCACAAACAGAGCGTTGGTCATTTACCCGTTTCTTAGACGTTCGACCAAATCGGCGAGAGTGCCAGCTATACGGTCAAGGTCATTTACAGTTCAGAATAGTAGCCGACCATATATTTCATTAACTTATTGATCAAATGGTCTAGGTTGCCCACGGGATGAAACGGAATACTGGGAGAAAGCCTTGCGATACGTTGCGAAAGGTATGTTGATTTGTTGCGCTGTCGCGTTTGTCGCTGTGTTGGCAGCTTGGCTTTTCCTGTCTTCTGCGTTGTTTTCCTCTGTCAGGAAAACTTTCGTTGAAAATCTGATCTCTAAGAAACTTGGTCAAGAGGTTAGAATTGAAGATGAAGTGCGTCTGGGTCTTGGTCGGCAATTGCAGGTATCAGCGGCGGGGCTGGTATTGCCTGGACCTCCGAATGCTGATGTGAACTTGGCAGCAATCGATGAAATTGAGTTTGAAGTTTCCGCGCGCGACCTCTGGAACAGTAAACTTTCGCTGAGTGACCTTTCTCTCTTGGGGGTTCACCTGAACCTGATCACAGACAAAGCAGGCGTCGGAAACTGGCAGTCCATTTCCCAAGCGGACGTTAATGCCGGGAAACCTGCAAAATCTCCGAAACTGCCAGTAGCTGGAATTCTATCGGACCACAAAATTGACCTGACTAATGTTGCCGTTCTTTACCGGAACGATCTAAACGGGCTTGAGTTGAATCTGCAGCTGCCTGAGTTGCTTTTGAAGCGTGATACGGAAACCGACGTTGCGACCGCAGTTGGGACTGGTTCGCTAAACGGAGAGAGTTTTGATCTGAACGGGACATTTCCCGCGGAAGACCCGTTTCAGGTTGCAGTGAACTTCGAACAGATCTCGATTGCCGCTCAGGAAGTCCCTCAAGAGAACGGGTTACAAGTGAAAACGACCTTAGATGTTGCCGAACTTGGCCAGTTTCTCGATATCCTGAAGCTAAACCGCGTTTTGGAAGGTACTGGGAATATTGGTGCAACGTTCAAATCAGTTGACGGCGTAGCACGAATTGACGACCTATCTGTATCGGCTGAATTAGAAGGCGGACAAAGCCTTTCGCTGACAGGGCAGGTCGGAGAATTGGGAAACCCGGAAGACGTATCGCTGACAACCCGCATTAGGTTGTACCCTGAAGATGCTGAACCAGCCCCTGCCGCATCGCGATATGATCTTAAACTTATCGCGGTCGACATGGTTATTGACAGCGTGCCCGGGCAGGTTCCGCAGCGACAAATGGTTATTGAGACCAACGGCTTCACGTTGGACACGTCTGGCGAAGGCCCGCCCCCGATAGAGTTCTCCGAGCTCTCTAGAACACCCGAAGGCGCCTTAAGGGTCGGGAGCATCAACCTGAGAATTGGGGAACCCGCCAATCCGTTTATCATTTTGAAAGGTTCGGTCGATGACGCGCTTCAGGTGCAAGGAATATCAGCCGAAGGCCTAATGGATATTCATGCAAGCAGTTTGATCTCACCAGAACTCCTAGGACCGGACGACCAACTCGGCAGGTTTTCCGGCGGCTTCCATTTGAACGGTGACATCAATCAGCTTTCGCTGACGAATTTGGATGCAAAGACAAGCGAAACGGAAGTCTGGAACCTCGAGGTGCATGGCACTGTTAAAAATGTACTTAAATTCGAGGACCTGGATTTGGCCATTGATGTCGCAGTCCCATCCGGAGCGGACCTATTGGAGGCTCTATCGCTTGAACGCGTGGAAACTGGGCAGGCTCGCCTTGAAATAGACATCGTTAGTGAAGGCACCGATTGGAACGCGAGTGCCAACGTCGAGGTTGCCGACTCGGTCTTGCAAATTGTGGCCGATCTTGATGATGCGACAAGTGACCCTGTACTGCAGGGTTCCATAGAGAGTGACCTGATAAAGGTAGATCAGATCCGAACCATCGTTCAGGCTGCTGCACAGTTGAGGAAAATAGGCGGTCCAGAGCCGGAAGAGAAAGAAACTAAGCAAGAAGACGAGCGCGACCAAGGTGCGCTAAGAGATGTAACGCTTAAACCTATCGGGCGTTCAATTCTCTTGTCCGGTATGGATATGGATGTCGACATCGACCTTCGGCACATAGAGGGTGCCAAGGGCATCAGCAGTTTGCAGAGCGAACTGACGCTCAACAAAAACGAGCTGAAGGCTGGGCCTTTGAAGTTTGAATACGGGGGCGCAAGTTTTGACGTCAGCGGGCAAATGGATCTATCAAACGACGCGCACCTGCTCACGTTGACCGGCAAAGCGGGTGGCTGGCAGTTGGAGGATATTCTTCACAATCTGAACTTCAAGAAAGGCGCGAGCGGTAAGATCTATACAGACTTTTCGGTGACAGGGGGAACCGATTCACCTAAGCATTTTACTAACACTATGAGCGGCAACGCCACAGTGTCACTGCGTGATGGCTCGATCGAAACCCAGCTTTTAGATCTGGCAGGGTTAGGGCTGCTACCTTGGGTGTTTACCAAGGAAAAACAGAAGGTAGCTCCAATTGTATGTCTGCGAGCGCCGATTAGTATTTCCAATGGGAACCTCTCGACGAAACAAACCACGTTGGAAACAGATCACGTCCAGGTTGTCGTCTTTGGTGCTGTTGATTTGGCGGGCAAGGCCTTGGACCTAAATCTACAACCCCGCAAAATCGGAGAGCCTCTTTCGAGAAGTCCGTGGCCAGTGACTTTAAAGGGCCCGCTGGCTAAGCCGAAGGTTAAGGTCAAAGACGGACCAAAAAGACTGAAACGATCGGATGGTGCGGACAAAATGCCGACAAAAAGAAAGCTATGCGTTCCGGATATCTTGCAATTGCAGTAGCGGCGGGGGCCGACAGAGAAAGAACAAATCTAGGGTTTAAGAAGCAGACAATTCTTCCGAAAAACCGCACGTTCTTTATCACTTTAACCAATGCCGAAAGCAACGATTCCGCATTCTGCGTCTGGCTGAACTTTGACCCAAACAGCTCAATTGATGTCTCGGGGCAAAGTTATGCGTTCCAGGTTGCCATGTCCCTACGGTCAGGACTCACAACAAAAAGATGACGGTCGCGGCAAGGCATATGGCGGACAGGAACAAGTCACCGCACCTGTCATAGCGCGTCGCGATACGGCGCCAGTCTTTCAATCTGGCAAACAGATTCTCGATGCGATGGCGCTGACGATATAGCTTGGCGTCATGTTCAGCCGGATTTCTTCGACCACGTCGCGCCAGTATGCAGGCCTCGGTGCCGCGTTCGGCAAGCGCCTCACGGAACCAGTCTGCATCATACCCTTTGTCTGCCAAGAGTGATTTGGCTCGTGGAAGGCTGCCCAGCAACACCATAGCACCCTTTGCATCGCTCATCTGGCCGGATGAGAGGAAGAACGTCAGTGGCCTTCCACGTCTGTCGCAGACCGTGTGCAGTTTGCTGTTCAAACCGCCCTTTGTGCGACCGATGGCACGCGTTCGAGCCCCCCCTTTTGAGAGGCTTGACGCTGTTCGGTGTGCCTTCAGGTGAGTGCTGTCGATCATGATGGTTTCACCATCCTGTCCTGGCTGAGCCAGTTCCCTAAAGATACGGGCAAAGATACCCATGCGGGACCATCTCACAAAACGATTGTAGAGCGTCTTGTGCGACCCATAATCCGCCGGAGCGTCTCGCCACCGAAGGCCGTTTCGAATGACATGGATGATACCGCTAAGCACCATTCGGTCGTCGGATCGTCCACCCCCGCGAGGTTTCGGGAAAAGGTGTTTGATGCGGTTCACGTGGTCTGACTTATGCCAAAACAGATGCGACATGTGCATTCCTCCCGTCGCCCTTGAATCACGGACTTACGCCGGTTGGAACCGCCATATCGAACGTCAAGAATGCCGACTTTTCCGCCGTCTGACGGAAGGGGCAACCGTTAGCAAAACACAGCGCCAATTTCCAAAGCCCGCGTTCGGTTGGAGCTCATTTAACGGAGAGTAGAGCGCTAATCCCCTGCTCGATGCGTCCTGCGACAGGCTCCGCAAGCGGGATCGAACGCAGGAAATATTCTGGGTCGACCCCGGCCTCGAAGAATGCCGCCAGAGCCTTTTTCCCCATATCTATTCGCCCGGCCATTGCATGCATGGCGGCAATCAGCATCCAGTCGTACAGATTGTCACGGCCATCCACCTCGCTGATCATATCCGAGGCCACCTCGTATTCGCCCCGCATGAAGGGATCGAGCGCACAAGGGATGTTGATCCAGATTGGCAGTAGCGGGTTGTGTTCTCTTGCGCCTTCGATCATGGCTGTCGCTTCTCGCGTGTCCCCGATTGCGGCGAGCCAACCTCCCACCATCGCAGTCAACAACGTGGCATTCGGGTTCGCCTCGATAGCGCGCTCTATCAGGTTTGCGTACCGGGTGTTCTCACCGTGGAATCGCGCGAAACTCGCAGCGGCGTAGAGAGCTTCCTGACAGTTAGGTGCCAACGCGATGGCCGTTTCTGCATGGCTCCTTCCATCGGAGACAACATCTTCCGCAGACCGGGCGCCCAAAGCTGCTTCCTCGATTAGTGCAATGGCCTTGAGCGCGTGGGCCAACCCGCTCGAAGGATTGTCGCGTAGCGCGGTGTCGATGAGGTCACTGAACTCTTCGAGACTGGATCGGCGTGAAGTCCGCATGTGTGCATGAAACGCCAGAAGGGCCTCAAAGACACCTGCATCTTCCGCACGCCTCCCGGAGTATTGCGCATTGAGATCTTCGGCGACTGCGCCGTAGGCGTCCGCCATACGGGTCGCGCATTGCCGCGCAATTTGTTCCTGCACATCGAAGGGATCTTCTGAATCGCCGGAAACGCGAAACCTGTCGGACCAGACTAAAGCTTTTCCAGGGTTTCGGTCGAGTTGAACTGACACACGCAGGCTCCCACCAGCCTCCCGGACATTGCCTCTCAAGATGTAGTCTGAGCTCTCTATAAGTTCTTGTTGCCCTATCTCCCGCGTAGAGTGGTCGGTGTGCCAACCTGACAACACTTTGATCTGGCCAAAGCGGGCGAGCTCGAGCGCGATCTCCTCAGGCAACCCTTCTCGGAAAATCAGGGCTTTTTCGGAGTCCGCACCTTCAAACTGCAAGATTGCGAGTGTTGGTAGTCCACGAGGGATTCTTTTTAGGATTTTGCTTTCCTCTACCGCGCGCCGCACGAACTGCGGGCGATACCTGCCCTTCGGAACAGTGATTATGATCTCGTCGGCGACACCAGCCGTCAGGTAGTAGTGTTCAATTGCCTTGCGCAGCTTGATCGCTTCGATCCGGACAATGGAGTCATTGTTTGAGTCAAAATCGGCGCCGCGTCCGAAGATATCCATCGCAAGAGCAGTGCCCTTCAGGTATTCGCCCCGACCCTCAAGTTCTTCGGTAACAATGTGGGCGAGGAATTTCTGTATCCTTGGGCCAGCCGTGAAGTCAGGCGACGCCAGGATTTGCTCAAGTTGTTGGGCTATCTCTTCGTTGCTCGGTTGGTCTCTCATGGTCAGCCTCTGTAGCTTCAACCCCTAAACTCTAAGCCGCAAGCCCGCGCTTGCAACCTGTTTGCAAAATTGCTCCCCATCGGGTGGATCGGTTGGCGTTCGGCTCTGATCGCCCAACTGTTGTTAACAGTTGTCGACGTCCCGCTTCATCACACCGTTGGCTAAGTCCCAATCATCGAAAACGCGGACAGATCCGCAAAAGCCGAAGGGAAACAGAAAGATGAAAGCCTCCAACACCAAGAACCGCTCCTGGACCTCCACCGCCATCACCGCCATCCTGGCTGCCACTGTGACCACCACTGCCGTCACAGCCAATGCTTGTTCGCGCTTCGTTGCCGACACGGACCATGGCACAATCGTGACCCGTTCGCTGGACTGGGGCGGCAGCCGTCTGGGCGCCTATGCCCGTGTCCACCCGGAGGGCGAAGCCCGCGTTTCCTCTGATGTTGCCGAATACGCCAACGTAAAGGAATGGACCGTCAAGTATCACACGGTTGCCATGGAAGAGCACGAGACATTCCACGGTGTCACCGCCGAGGCAATCAACGACCAGGGCCTGAGCGCCATGGGCCTTTACATGAACGACTCCAAACCGTTCGTTACCGAGCACAAGGATAGCGGTGCGCCAGCGGTCAACATGGCAGACCTGACGACATTCATCGCCGAGAACTACGCCACCGTGGCCGAGGTCGTCGCCGGACACGAGGCCGGAGATTTCCAGATCGCCTGGGGAGCAAAGATGCGCGGCAGCGACAGCTACCACGGCGTGCACTTCTCGGCGGTCGACAAAAGCGGCCATATCGCACTCTTCCAGCTCAACGAAGGTGGCTTGGAGGTCGTCTACACCGGCGATACCGACAGCGATCTGCGGGTCATGGTCAACAGCCCGCTCCAGCAGGACCAGCGCGAGTACGCCGCCCAATTTGATCTTGCAAACAATCCGTCGGGGCAAGGCATCCCTGCCGACATCGGGTCGGCTAACCGCAATGTCCGGATGCTCTGGACGTCAATGAACCAGGATTACAGCGATCTGAACTACGCCGAAACGCTGGGCCGCATCCAGCAGGCCTTCGATTACTCGGTGACCGTGCCCTTGAACATCCAGGACCCGCAGGACAACGGCGCAGGCGATGACTACCCCACCTGGGTAAGCTTCCAGTACAACTTGGACAATGGGGATATTCGCACCCGCGCCATGGATACGGCTCAGACGATCACTTTCAACATTGAGGACACGAAGGCCTTCGACGGTCCTGTCTGCGCCGACCTCATCCAGCAGGCCAATGATGGCAATGGCGACGTAAAATGGGGGACCTGCAACGCGAACTCCTGAAACTTAGACCGACCCCTCCAAGTATCACATGACAACTGCCGCTCCGGAAATCCGGGGCGGCGGAACATTGCGAGCCTAAATCCCCTGAACCAAGGCAGACCTCTGCCCGAATTGAATAGTTGCAGCTCCTCGCAGCCAGCCGATCACTTTATACGAGCAAGATTTGTAGGTCCTGAGCCTAAGACACGACCATTAATACCAACCCTGGCACTGTCACCACTTACACTGAATTGATCTAGCCAGAGGGCCTTTCACCCAACTTTTTATATACACCGAAATCAATAACGATGACGGCATAAGTGGTTCTTTTGATCCGAAAGCCCTGTTTCAATCAAACCAATCCAACAACCGCAGTAATGCATTTGTGTAGTTTCGTAGATGAACCAGATGAATTGCTATGACCTCACGCTTATTCCAATCCACGTCAGACAACTTGGCGTAGCCGCCGATAAAGCTTGGATAGGTGTTCGCGGGCGAAGGTTTGCACCAGTGGCTTTTTCGGTAGCTTCTTCAAACTTCGCTCAAAATCCCGCAATCCGTTCAATCACCCAAAAGGCGGCTAGACTACCAATGCAGTAACTTGTCACGTGTTCAAGCTGGACCGCTCGCTCTTTTACTGCCGGATAGAGAAGCCGGGCCGCGAACCCAATGGTCAGTACCACAACGATAAACAGGATCTGACCAAGCTCTACCCCGACGTTGAAAGCAAACAGGGCCAGTGGAATGTCCCCTTCAGGCAAGCCGATCTCTCTCAGTGCCCCGGCGAACCCCAGACCATGTATCAAGCCGAATGCGAAAGCGACGATCCAGGGGAAACGCACGGCCAACGGGTCACGGTTCTCCGGTGAAAGCGATAGCTCATGGGCGAGGAACACGATTGAAAGCGCAATCACGGCCTCGACAGGTGGAGGAGGGAGGTTCAGCCAGCCGAGAGTGGCCGAAGCCAACGTGATGCTGTGCGCAACGGTGAACGCCGTGATCGCCCAGAACAACCGACTGCGATCGCGTATCAGCAGCACAAGCGCGAAGACAAAAAGCAGGTGATCAAGGCCTTCGAGGATGTGTGTCACTCCGAGCGCGACATAGCTCGAAAGGATGTCGAGAACCCCAGGATCCTCAGGTACAGTGAATGCGGTTTCGGTCCATGTCAGGCGACGCACCTGCGTCTGTCCGGGTTCCAATTCGTACCGCACTAAGGTTTCCGTTCTGGTCTGCTCCAGCCCGACGATCTCGATCACACCGCCCTCAAGGCCTCCTGGACAGGTGGTTACCCATGCGGTTGTCCAGGCACGTCCATCAAAGGACGGTGACGGAGGCGGCTCATGTGAACAGTTCCCTGGCAGGCGAGCCTCTATGGGCATCATTCGACCGTTCACGTCAGGTGCGCGCCAGGTCACGCGCCAGCGCTCTTGCCCCATGGACGCGAGATCGAGATACCCTGGATCAAGCGCGTGGGCCGGCGCGTATCCCGGCAGACAGATGGCGGAAATGGCGAGCAGAAGTAACAGCAGCCGTTTCATCTGTTCAACACCTCTTCGGCGTTGGGCAAGATAATGGTGTAGCGATCCAGCAGCGCTTGACCGAAGCTTTCGCGCATTTTCTTTGTCTCAGCGGCGAGCCATTCGGCCTTTACGCGGTCGCGGATTTCGGACAGCGGTGGCAGCACGGCGTCCATTCTCTCGATTACCCGCACGAGATGCAGGCCATAGCCGCTCTCGACCGGACCCTGCCATTTTCCGACCGGCAGGTCCGCCAGCGCCTCGTGGAACCCCTCTCCAAATGTGCGGTCGATCACCGGCGAAGGCGTTATCGGAAAGGACTGTGGCAGTAGAGTAGCCGGTCCCAGCGTCGCCGGGTCGGCACCGTTCTCCAGCAGCGCCAGAAGTTCTAAGGTATCCCGATCTCCGGGCACAACGATCTGTTCCAGAGCCATTCGAGCGGTTTGCGTGAACCGTTCCGGGTTTTGGTCCAGATACGTCTGAAGCATGGCCTCATCTGGTTCCACCATCGCGGCGCCGGATTCTGCGAGGAACTTCATCTTCTGGTTCAATCGCTGGCGTATGACCACGTCGCCTTGATCAAGTCCGAGGATCAGCGCCTCGCGGACATAGGCCTCTTCCAGCGCCCACGATTGCATCAAGTTCTCCAACTCCCGGATCGTGGGGGGGCGGTTCCAGGTGGCAATGAAGTTCTGCACCAGTCGGTTTGCCTCGCTCTCGGTCAAGCTGATCATATCGGGGCTGAGCGCAACTGGCTCATCCTCGATCGCCGCGTATGCGGCAAAGATCAGGGCACCAAGCGCGAAGAAATGGACAAGCGGGGAAAGAAGAAGCGTTCGCATGCGTATCATCAGGCCTTCGGGTATCAGTCGCCACAAGGGGGTAAGCTCTACGGTCGGCGATGTGATTGCAAGCTATTACACAAAACCCAAGTAATCTTGAGGCATATACAATCGCCAACCTCGCGACCCTTACCGCCGGATTCCATGCATTCGACGATGATCAAGGGTATCGTGGCACGGAAGCTTTGGCACCAAACGGGCGCCCTTAATCAGACCAGATTTCCAACGCCAAATCTCTATACCAAGCACGACGTCCGTTTGATCTCGGTCATGGGGACTGTTCGACCAAACCGCTAAAATATGGTTTTATGCTAAAACAGAAGCGTTGGGAGGAGAAGACATGGAACAGCAGAGACACGCCGCCGTAAAAAACACGATTGCCTTGCTCGCAACGACTGTCCTCACTACGGCAATGCCAGCCCATGCGCAGGAATGGACCCCAGCTTCGGAACAGCTCGCCGATACCTATCCAGCGCCGGCCTATTCACCCTATGCTGGTCGAACTTTCCCGGAACGGCCACTTTGGGGAGAGACGCATCTTCATACGGGACAATCTATGGACGCCGGAGGTTTCGGTGCGCGCCTTGACCATGAGGATGCTTATCGTTTTGCGCGCGGAGAAGAGATCATCGCGTCCTCTGGCCAGCCTGTTCGCCTGTCGCGCCCATTAGACTGGCTGGTTATTGCAGATCACTCGGACGGTATGGGCATGATCTTCGACGCTCTTGCAGGCAATCCGTCGGTTACGCGCTATGAACAGGGCAAACGTTGGTCCGACGGGTTCCGCGCGGGCGGACAGACAGCAGTGGATACAGCGCTTGACCTGATCGGAAGCGTTTCTCAGGGCGCCATCGAAGAGGAAATGTTCAACAATTACATGCCCGGCTCGCGAAGGTTCGCAACGATTTGGTCGGACAACCTCAAGACCGCCGAGCGCTTCTACGAGCCCGGCATCTTTACCCCAATGCTCGGGTTCGAATGGACTTCGCTCGTCGCGGGCAACAACATGCACCGCAACGTGATTTTCCGCGATGGGCCGGACCGCGTTGGGCAAGTTGTTCCCATGGTGATGACGCCGCCCTGGGGCAGTCCCGATCCCATGGATCTCTATGCCTATCTCGAGGCCTACGAGGAGAAGACCAACGGCGCGGTGCTGGCACTTGCACATAACGGCAACCTGTCCAACGGGGTGATGTTTCCGATCGACATCCGGTTCGACGGCTCGCCTGTGACTCAAGAGTACGTTGAAGCCCGGGCCAAATGGGAACCGCTCTATGAGATCACTCAGATCAAGGGCGACGGCGAGGCACACCCGTTTCTCAGCCCGAATGACGAGTTTGCCGACTATTACAATTGGGATGTCGGCAACCTCGATCTATCCGAAGCCAAGACCGAGGATATGCTGGCGCGAGAATATGCCCGCGAAGCGCTGAAGAGCGGGCTGGCGCTGGAAGCTGAGTTCGGGACAAATCCTTACAAGTTTGGGTTCAGCGGCGCGACAGACAGTCATACCGGTCTTGTGACCGCCGAAGAAGAGAATTTCTTTGGCAAGCACACCGGGTACGAGCCGTCCGCAGAGCGGATGCAGCATCCTTTCATGAAGAATGAAAACGGTGAGCTGTTCGCTTGGCAGATGGTCGCTGCCGGTCTCACGGCGGTCTGGGCCGAGGAGAATACACGCGAAAGCATCTTCGACGCCATGGCGCGCAAGGAAGTCTACGCCACGACCGGCCCTAGAATATCGGTTCGTTTCTTCGGTGGCTGGGACTTTGACGAGGCCGATATCGCATCTCGTATTCCGTCAACCGTAGGGTATTCGAAAGGCGTGCCAATGGGCGCTGACCTGTCCGCTGCACCCGATGGTGCCGAGGCGCCAACATTCATGGTGGCCGCGCTAAGGGATCCGATTGGCGCCAACCTCGACCGCATCCAGGTCGTGAAGGGCTGGCTCAATGAGGACGGCACGACCAGCGAAGCCATCTATGACGTCGCCTGGTCCGACGGGCGCGTCCCCGGCTCGGATGGCATGCTGCCCGCGGTAGGTGATACGGTGAATGTGGCAACGGCGAGCTGGGCCAACTCGATCGGGGCATCCGAGCTTGCGACCGTCTGGACCGACCCGGATTTCGATCCGGCACGCCCGGCCTTCTACTACGCCCGGGTATTGGAGATCCCCACACCGCCTTGGTATGTCTACGATGCCTATCGCTACGGGATCGAGATTCCTGAAGGTGCACCAATGTCGCAGCAGGAGCGCGCCTATACCTCGCCGATCTGGTACACGCCGGCAGGCTGACGGATGGCGGAATTTGGGATGACAGTAACCCTCGACAGCCCCTTTGATGGCGCTGCTGTGCTACCGGAAGTGTCGCAAGGCTTCGAGAAAACCAATATCGTATACCACAGTTGGTACTCGCGCCGATTTTTCGGATAGCAAACAACCAAATTGAGAATGGTATTTCCATAAGGTGGGCCAAGGAGTAAGCCTAAAATATATTCAAAAGCGTAATATATTGATAACTAAGTGAATTTTTAAGGGATATGGTGCTGCTGGAGAGAATTGAACTCTCGACCTCTCCCTTACCAAGGGAGTGCTCTACCTCTGAGCTACAGCAGCGCTGTGGGCGGGTGATTAGACTCAAACGAAACGCGGCGCAAGGGTGTCTGGACGGTTTTTTTCGCCTCCTGTAGAGAAAGATCATGACGGATAAAAATTCACCCAAAAAACAAGGTAAACCCGGCGATGCGCGCGAGGCGCGGCTGAAGGCGGCGCTGAAGGCCAACATGGCGCGTCGCAAGGCGCAGGCCAAGGCGCGTGCGGCCGCGGGGGACAAGCCTGACAAGGACGAGGGATAAGAGCAGATGGATTCGATTCTGGTAACGGGCAATGGCCCGCTGAACGGTCAGATACCGATTGCGGGGGCCAAGAATGCGTGCCTGACGCTGATGCCCGCAACATTGCTGAGCGAAGAACCGCTGACGCTGACCAATGCGCCGCGGCTGAGCGACATCAAGACCATGACCGCGCTGCTGCAATCGCTGGGGGCCGAGGTGTCGTCGCTGCAGGACGGTCAGGTGATTGCAATGTCCAGCCACAGCCTGACCAGCCAGACCGCCGATTATGACATCGTACGCAAGATGCGCGCCTCGAACCTTGTGCTGGGCCCCTTGCTGGCGCGGTTCGGGCAGGCGGTTGTTTCTCTGCCCGGCGGGTGCGCGATCGGCGCACGGCCGATGGACCTGCATGTCGAAGGGCTCGAGGCGCTGGGCGCCGAGATCGAGCTGAAGGACGGCTATCTGCACGCCAAGGCTCCGGGCGGTCTGAAAGGCGCCGTGCATCAGATGCGCTTTGCCTCTGTCGGAGCAACAGAAAACATCGTCATGGCCGCCACGCTGGCCAAGGGCACCACGGTGCTCAAGAACGCCGCGCGCGAACCCGAGATCGTCGATCTGGTTGAATGCCTGCGCAAGATGGGTGCCCAGATCTCTGGTGAAGGCAGCTCGACCATCGAAATTCAGGGCGTCGATCGGCTGCATGGGGCCACACATCAGGTTGTCACCGACCGGATCGAGCTGGGCACCTATATGCTGGCCCCGGCGATCTGTGGCGGCGAGGTGGAATTGCTGGGCGGGCGCATGTCGCTGGTCGAGTCCTTTGCGGCCAAGCTGGATGCGGCTGGCGTCAGCGTTTCAGAAACCAAAGGCGGTCTGAAAGTGGTCCGCAAAAACGGGCGCGTGCGCGCGGTGGATGTGGTGACCGAACCTTTCCCCGGCTTCCCGACCGACTTGCAGGCGCAGATGATGGCGCTGATGTGCACGGCTGAGGGCACCTCGGTTCTCGAAGAACGCATTTTCGAAAACCGCTTCATGCACGCCCCCGAACTGGTGCGCATGGGCGCGCATATCGAGGTGCATGGCGGCACCGCCACGGTCGCCGGTGTTGAACGCCTGAAAGGGGCGCCGGTGATGGCGACCGATCTGCGGGCTTCGGTCTCGCTGATCCTTGCCGGATTGGCGGCAGAAGGCGAAACAACGGTCAGCCGGGTCTATCATCTGGACCGCGGATATGAACATGTGGTGCGCAAGCTGGAAGGCGTGGGTGCAAAGATTGAACGGATCAAGGGCCAATGACAGACGCAAGTTTTGAAGACGGGCGCGAGGCGCCGCTAAATCTTGGGGCCGAGGATGCAGATGACCTTCAGGTAATCTCGACCCTCGCGCAGGATGCCGTGTTTCCTGTGACCGAGATGAAGTGGCAACCGGCGCAGCGCCGCTTTGGCCTGCTGCTGAACCGCTTCCGCTGGGAAGACAAGGATGCCGCCGCCCGCCGCGACCGCCCGTTTGAACGGGTGCAGTCGGTGCTGGTCTTCGGTTCGGTTCTCTCGGTGTCCAGTCAGGGCATTGATCGCGGTGACACCGACATGGTCATGTCGCTGATGTCAGTTGTTTTCGAACCCGGCGAGGATGGCGCGGGCCATGTCCTGCTGACGCTGGCCGGTGACGGCGCGATCCGCCTGACAGTCGAGGCCCTGGATGCCACCCTCAAGGACGTCACGCGCCCCTATCAGGCCCCATCCCGTCAGGCCCCGCATCACCCCGAATAGATGCAGAACAAGCGCGGGATTTCTCAGGCGTTTTCAAAGGTGTCCGAAGGGATCTCCCTGCGTCCGGCCACCGTGTTCGACGTGTTCGACCTCAGCCGGGTTCTGATCCGTTCGATCACGCAGCTTTGCGCGGCCGATCACAAGAATGACCCGGACCATCAAAGGCGGTGGACCGATAACAAGGACCCGGCCACCATACGGGGCTGGTTCAGGCCCGGATCGCAGATCTGGCTGGCCGAACACCGGGGGCAGGTGGCCGCCGTCGGGGGGCTGTTGGAAACTGGGACGGTCACTTTGCTCTATGTCGATCCGGATCATACGGGGCAGGGGGTGGGGCGTGCGCTGCTCAACCGGCTGGAACGGCAACTGACTGTGTGCGGCTGTGCCGAGGCGCATCTGGATGCCACCCAAACGGCGCACGCGTTCTATCTGAAACAGGGATGGCAACCGGCAGGCCGGCCCGGTGACTGGCACGGCATTCCGCAATACCCGATGCGCAAATCGCTGCACTTTGGGGACTGAGGGTTGAGGCCGCGCGCTCCGGGCGATATGTCCCAATGCGCAACGCCCGGAGTGCCAGATCATGCCCGTTTTCCTTGATACCACATCGCCCGAATTCGAACCCGCCTTCCGGACCCTGCTCTCGGCCAAGCGCGAGGACAGCCCGGATGTGGATGCGGTCGTGGCGCAGATCATCGACGATGTGCGCAACCGGGGCGATGCGGCGGTGATCGAACTGACAGCCAAATTCGACCGGCTGACGCTGACACCCGAAACACTGGCCTTCAGCGCACAGGACATCGCGGATGCGGTGGCGCAGGTCTCGGACGAAGATCGCACGGCGTTGGAACTGGCGGCTTCCCGCATCCGGGCCTATCACGAAAGGCAGATGCCCGAGGATCAGGAATGGACGGATGCGACGGGCGCAACACTCGGCTGGCGCTGGTCTGCTGTTTCGGCCGCAGGGCTTTACGTGCCGGGTGGGTTGGCCTCGTACCCGTCATCGGTGCTGATGAACGCGATCCCTGCCAAGGTGGCCGGTGTGGAACGGCTGGCCATCGTGGTGCCCACCCCGGACGGACAGGTGAACCCGCTGGTGCTGCTGGCAGCAAAACTGTCTGGTGTGGATGAGGTTTATCGCATCGGCGGCGCGCAGGCCGTGGCGGCGCTGGCCTATGGTACCGACACCATCGCGCCGGTCGACAAGATCACCGGGCCGGGCAACGCCTTTGTCGCCGCCGCCAAGCGGCGCGTCTTTGGCAAGGTCGGCATCGACATGATCGCGGGCCCCTCGGAAATTCTGGTCATCGCCGACAAGGACAATGACCCCGACTGGATTGCGCTGGACCTGCTCAGCCAGGCCGAGCATGACGAAAGCGCGCAGTCGATCCTGATCACCGACGATGCGGCATTCGGCCAATCCGTCGCGCAGGCGGTCGAAAAACGGCTGGAAACCCTGCAACGCCGCGCCATCGCCGGGGCCAGCTGGCGCGACTTCGGCGCGGTGATCACCGTGCGCAACCTGGACGAGGCCGCCGCCCTGTCCAACCGCATTGCCCCGGAACATCTGGAACTTTGCGTGGCCGACCCGCGCGCGCTGAGCGAAAAAACCATCCACGCCGGAGCCATCTTTCTGGGTCAGTACACACCCGAAGCCATCGGCGACTACGTTGGCGGTCCCAACCACGTGTTGCCCACCGCCCGCTCGGCACGGTTTTCGTCAGGCCTCAGCGTGATGGACTTCCTCAAGCGCACCACGCTCAGCCAGATGACCCCCGAAGCTCTGCGTGCCATCGGTCCTGCCGCCGAACAGCTGGCGCGCTCGGAAAGCCTCGAGGCGCATGGCCTCTCGGTCACCGCGCGCCTGAACCGCTTGAATGGCTGAAATGACGCAAAGACCGGGCTCATATGGTGTTTCTGTGCGTTGCCCGTTGAATATCATTGTTATAGGTCTGTGCTGACGCAAGGAATGTGACTGTAAAGATGACCCGCATCTCGCATATCGAACTGGATGATAGAAATCTGCCGCCGCCAACGCCCGAGATCGAGCAGGAGCGCAAGGTCGCCATCTATGATCTGCTGGAAGAAAACAGCTTCTCGCTGCCCAAACGCGACGACCGCGTTGTGCCCGAGGGCCCCTATCACCTCCAGCTTTCGATCCGCGACAAACGGCTTGTCTTCGACATTGAAACCGAGGCCAACGAAAAAGCGGCCGAGTTTCACCTGTCGCTCGGCCCCTTCCGGCAGGTGGTCAAGGATTACTTCCAGATCTGCGAAAGCTATTTTGACGCGGTGAAATCGCTGCCACCCAGCCAGATCGAAACCATCGACATGGCCCGCCGGGGTATCCACAACGAAGGCAGCCGTGTTTTGCAGGAACGGCTGGAAGGCAAGGCAGATGTCGACACCGACACCGCCCGCCGCCTGTTCACGCTGATCTGCGTTCTGCATTTTGGGGGCTGACGCGTGAAGCCTCTGCCGCAGTCGGTCCTGTTCTGTTGCGACCACAACGCGGTTCGGTCCCCGATGGCCGAGGGGCTGATGAAGAAATTCTATGGCACCGGCACCTATGTTCAGTCCGCCGGTGTGCATAACGATCTGGAAATCGACGGCTTCAGCATCGCGGTCTGCCACGAGGTCGGCGTGGAACTGTCCCGCCACCGGTCGCGCTCCTTTGACGAGATGCAGGAATGGGGCGATGACCTCAGCTCGTTCGATCTGGTTGTGGCGCTTTCACCCGCCAGCCAGCGGCAGGCGCTGGAACTGACCCGTGTTTTCCACCTCGATGTCGATTATTGGCCAATAATGGACCCTACCGGGATGGGCGAGACCCGCGAACAAAAGCTACACCACTACCGACAGACCCGCGACCAGATCATTCAGCATCTGAAAGACCGCTGGGGCGAACCAACGGAGGGGACATGAACCAGACCGTCAAAACCTATTTCGATGCCTTCAACGCCGGTGACGTCGATGGCATGCTGGCCTGCCTGTCCGATGACGTGGCCCATCACGTGAACGAAGGTCAGATTCGCGTCGGCAAGGACAAGTTCGCCGCCTTTTGCGCCCATATGAACCGCTGCTACCGAGAAAACCTGACCGACATCGTCGTGTTCGAGGCTCAGGGCGGCACCCGCGCCGCGGCCGAATTCATCGTCAACGGCACCTATCTGGAAACCGACGAGGGCCTGCCCGACGCGCACGGCCAGACCTATCGCCTGCCTGCCGGGTCGTTCTTTGACCTCAGGGACGGCAAGATCACCCGCGTCACCACCTTCTATAACCTTGCAGACTGGACCAAACAGGTCTCGAATGGCTGACGTCAGTGACGTCCGCCCCCTGACCGGAGCGGCACTCGGGGCCGCTCTGGATGATGTCGCCCGCCTGCGGATCAGGGTATTTCACGCCTGGCCCTATCTCTATGACGGCGATCTGGAATACGAACGCAATTACCTGCAATCCTACCGCGACAGCGACAAGGCCATCGTGGTCGGCGCCTTCGATGGCGACCGCCTGATCGGCGCCTCGACCGGTGCGCCGCTGACCGACCACGCCGACGATTTCGCCGCGGCCTTCGCAGACACCGGGCTGGACCTGTCGCAGATCTTCTATTGCGCTGAATCCGTCCTGCTGCCCGACTATCGCGGGCAGGGCGTCGGCCACAAATTCTTCGACACGCGCGAGGGGCACGCCCGCGATCTGGGCTTTGCCAAATGCGCCTTTTGCAGCGTGCAACGCCCCACCGACCACCCCCTGCGCCCCGACCACTACCGCCCACTGGATACCTTCTGGCGCGCCCGCGGATACAAGCCCTTACCCGGCGCAATCGCCCAATTCTCGTGGAAGGATATCGGGGAAGAGGGAGAAACGCTGAAGCCGTTGCAGTTCTGGATCAGGGATTTGTAGGGTTCGGGTTGGTGGGTAATGGCGTCGGTGCGTGTTTGAGCCTACTCGGTTCGAGTTACTCAACAGAAATCCGATGAACTGCATTCAGAATATTCTGGTGAGAATCCAGATAATGATCCGCCAAGTACATAACCTTTTCCCAGTCGTAGTAATTCTTGTCCTTTTCCGGCAATCGATAACGGTCAATTGGCAGCTTAAGGAGTTCTGTGCAATTGTCGTGAATAAAGCTATTTAGTCTATTTTGTAGTATTTTCTCATCATTCATTGGGTCCGATCGGTCGTGTCGTTCTTTGAGGCCATCCACAAACTTTTTGCTTAATCTCGCTCTTGGTAAGAAATTTTCAGATAACGGTTTCGATGTCATGGCATCTCGGAAAGCTAAAAAAACAAGTAGAGGCGCATCTAACGGCACATCTTTATAGCACCGCAGCGCCAATTCAACCTTGAGCAACAGTCGCTTTATTTGCCGCATAGTAAGCCTACTGACTGGCGCCAAAGTCCTTGCTAAATCGGCCGCCCGTTCCACAGAGAACTCCGGACCGTCACCGAATGGCTGTCCGAATGGCAAGGCTCTTACGAATTCAAATGCGGCTTGCCCAATATGTTCATCGGTTGTTGGCAATTGCAGCCGAATGTCAACAAACTTGTCCAGGTACCGCTCATCATCTGTGACAGCACCGAAAAGGCGCCCCGCCAGTCGTTCCAGATGGTCTGCGTTTACCATGAGTACGAAAACAAAACCATCTTGATTGAAGACCAATTTCATCGCTTCAAGTAAGGAAATTGCATACTCAGGATGGCACCGGTCGAGCTCATCAATCAGAATTACCACTCGTTGGGTGTTCTTCTCTGCCGTCAGTGCCTGTCTCAGCGCTTTCATTTGGTCAGGCATTTCTTGAGTGCGGACGCGCTCCGCCGCAATTTGCGCTGTTAGTTGTGCGCTTAATGACTTTGATGCTTCCTTGCTAAAATCCGCGACAATTTTATCAAGTTCGCTTTCGTCGTTATCGCTTTTTAACCAGCTCTCAATGGCATCAACAGCTTCCTCGCCAGCCTTGCGAGCAGCAAAACTGGCGAAGAGTTTTGCAGTGCCAAGCGCAAACACGGTTCCCTTTGAAATCGCCTTCGTCCACAACGTTTTGTCGGCAGGTTCCAAACTCTCCATCAGTGCAGCAAGAAAAGTCACTACAGGATCACCTGAGTGGTCAGATTGCTGTGCATCAATCTCTATGACCACTTCACCGGCGTTCCTAAGATGAGCAGCCCAAGCCTCGCGAAAGAATGTCTTGCCACGACCAAACCCAGCCTCAATTGAAACTACCTTTGAGTCGTCAATCGATTGAATTAGGTTTGTGTAAGCTTCACCGATAGCTTCATAACCAAGAAGGTCTCGTTCCCATGGGTTTTGAGTATTGTTATCTTTCATGAAAGGCCTCACCTAAAAACAATTTTCAAAGCAAAGTGTCGAAGTTACCCGTGCGCAAAAAGCCACGATCTTTTCTTTGAATGATACAGCCTCGTCTAGAAAATTCGCGCAACATGTTTCTTGGATGACAAGTGAGGGAAAAAGGTGGTGGAGGCCCTGTTTGTGGCTGTGTTCTGCAAACTTTATCGACATTATCTCATCAGAACGGAAATGGCAGATAAGGCCTCTCACCCAACCTCAGCGCCAGTTTGATCTGTACACACGGCGGCTCTCACGGTTTAGTGCCTCGACACATCGGCTCAAGGGGATCCCATCAATGAAAGTCGCAACCGCAGCGTATGATCTCGACTGGCTCGACAGCTGGGCGCAGTACGAGGACAAGCTGGACCGCTGGGTTGCCGAGGCTGCCGGGCAGGGGGCCGGGCTGCTGGTGTTCCCCGAATACGGCGCGATGGAGGTGTCGACGCTCGATGGTGCCGAGGTGGCGGGTGATCTCGAACGCTCGATCCGCGCGGTTTCGGACCGGTTCGAGGATGTACAAAATTTGCACTCGCGCCTCGCAAGCACGTACAAAACGTACATTCTGGGCGCATCGGCCCCGGTTGTGGATGGGTCCGGTCGCCCGGTGAACCGCGCCGCGTTCTACGCCCCGGACGGTGGCCGCGACCATCAGGACAAGCAGATCATGACCCGCTTTGAACGCGAGGACTGGGACATTGCGCCGGGTGGTCCACTCAAGCTGTTCGACACCGCGCTGGGCAAAATCGGTGTTCTGATCTGCTATGACAGCGAGTTTCCCTTGCTGGGCCGCGCACTCAGCGAAGCGGATATGATCCTTGTACCGTCCTGCACCGAAGCGCTGTCGGGATATTGGCGTGTTCGCATTGGATCGATGTCAAGAGCTTTGGAAAATCAATGTGTTACGGTCATGTCATCGCTGGTCGGAGCAAACGGCTGGTCCGAAGCTGTGGACATGAATACCGGCATGGGCGGCGTTTTCGGCCCGCCGGACAAGGGGTTCCCAGCCACCGGAGTGCTGGCCGAGGGCACTCTGAATCAGCCCGGCTGGACCTATGCGGATGTCGACCTGTCCGCCATCGCCGAGGTCCGCGCCGATGGCCACGTGCTGAACCGGACCCATTGGCCAGAGCAGGACGCCCGAGTCGAAACGGTCACATTATCCACCCTTTAGATGAATCCGCCCTTGAAATAAGGGAAAAATAGGCTCATTTAAGCGCACATCCCCGCAGATTCTGCGGGCGCAACCTAATGATGGAGACAACATGGCCAAGGAAGATACGCTCGAATTTCCCGGTGTCGTGAAGGAACTCCTGCCTAATGCGACGTTTCGGGTCGAGCTGGAAAACGGCCATGAAATCATCGCACATACGGCAGGAAAGATGCGCAAGAACCGCATCCGTGTTCTGGCCGGCGACAAGGTTCAGGTCGAGATGACCCCCTATGATCTGACCAAGGGTCGGATCAACTACCGCTTCAAATAACGCCTGCCGAGATGGCGTTTATCCTGGGATCGGGCAGCCCAAGGCGGCTGGACCTGCTGGCGCAGCTTGGCGTGCAGCCCGACGCCATCCGCCCCCCTGACATAGACGAAACACCGCTGAAGGGTGAGCTTCCTGTTCCGTATTGCAGCCGCATTACGCGTGAAAAAGTAAAGGCAGTTCAATCGGATAGCGACGACATCACGCTTTGCGCGGACACGACTGTTGCACTGGGGCGGCGTATTCTGGGCAAGCCCGAGGATGAGGGTCAGGCCGCAGAGTTCCTGTACGCTTTGTCCGGTCGTCGTCACCGGGTGATCACTTCGGTCGCCGTTCGGCGCGGGAATCGCATCCTGCAACGTGATGTCGTCTCGCAGGTCAAGGTCAAACGCCTGTCGGACGTTGAAATCAACGCCTACCTAGCGACCGGTGATTGGCAGGGTAAAGCCGGGGCCTACGCGATCCAAGGCCCTGCTGGCGCATTCATCCCATGGATTTCGGGCTCGTTCACTGGCATCGTGGGGCTGCCCCTGTCCGAGACCGCCGCCTTGCTGCAAGGGATCGGCTACCCACTATATAGCGAGGCATCATGAAGGGTCGAACCATCGTTCTGGACCATATCCAAGACCGCGAGGCCGCGGCATTGATGGTCGACGGAAAGCTTGATGATCTCCTGATCGCCGCCGACGCACCCGCGCCCGGCACCATCTATCGCGCCCGTGCCGATCGACCGGTCAAGGGGCAGGGCGGCATGTTCCTGACCACACCCGACGGCCCAGCTTTTCTGCGACAAGTCAAAGGGTTGGCGCCGGGTGCCACGCTTTTGGTGCAGGTTGGCGGATATGCCGAGCCTGGCAAGGCCATCCCTGTAACCAACCGTATCCTGTTCAAAAGCCGCTTTGCCATTGTCACACCCGACGCGCCGGGCCTGAACATCTCGCGCAGCATCAAGGATGAAGACAAGCGGGATCAACTGCTTGAAATCGCGCATGAACAAATGGGCGACAGCCCTTATGGGTTGATCCTCCGCTCGTGCTGCATGGATGCGGATGCCGGTGACATTGCCGACGACATTTCGGCCATGCTTGCGCAAGCTGAACAAGTGATGAACGACGAGGGGTCCGACGTCGAACTGCTCAGCGAAGGTGACAGCCCGCATATATTGGCATGGCGCGACTGGACCGACCCTGCCGAGGTTGTGACGAAAACCGGCAGTTTTGAAACCCATGGTGTGCTGGATGCGCTGGATGTCGCCCGTGGCATCTCCGAACCTCTCCCCGGAGGCGGATACCTTTTTATCGAACCAACCCGCGCATTGGTGGCCGTAGATGTGAACACAGGCGCGGATACGTCGCTGGCGGCAGGAACAAAAGCCAACTTCGCTTGTGCCAAAGCTTTGCCACGTGCGTTGCGTGTGCGTGGGCTGGCAGGGCAGATCACACTGGATCTGGCCCCAATGCCCAAGAAAGACCGCCGAGGGTTCGAATCCGCCCTGCGTGCCGCCTTCAAGTCGGATCCGGACGAGACGATATTGGCGGGGTGGACACCTCTGGGGCATTTCGAGTTGCAGCGCAAACGCAGCCGGTTACCTGTCGCTGAGATCCTGAAATGAGCTGCCCGATCTGCGGAGAAGAAACGCAAAAGAAGTTCCGCCCGTTCTGTTCGAAACGCTGCGCAGACATTGATCTGGCCAAGTGGCTGAATGGCTCTTACGCGGTCACGTCTCAGCGTGAAGACGACCCTGAGACCGAGGGCGATACGGACGAACACAATACAATGCGACCGCACTGAAAAAATGTAAAAAAGCCTCTGGACACTGCCGGTAGCAAGTCATAGAACGCCTCCACCCAACGACAAACGTCGTTCCCGTGCCCGGGTAGCTCAGGGGTAGAGCAGTGGATTGAAAATCCTCGTGTCGGTGGTTCGATTCCGCCCCCGGGCACCATTCAAACTCTTGATAATGCTCAATATTCATCCTTGAACCTTTCAGGGTTTGACAGTTTTCTTGAAGGGTTTGACAATTTTTGATCGGCGTTCGTTCTCCTTCTCCAGAGTTTCCATCGTTATCCGGTTACGCTCTGCCAAGTTGGCGGATCGGGAATAATGGCGAGCCATCGATGGGGTTTTTTGCCCCAGCAGGTCCGCAATCTGGCGTTCCTCAAGCCCTGCTTCTCGCAGTGTCGTGGCCACGGTATGCCGCAGCCCCTTGAGTGTCAGGCCGGGTTGCACAGCGCCCTCAGCTTCCAGCTTTTTCTTGAAGCGGTACCAGACCGTCGAAAAGCCGTTGTAGGTCCAAGGCTTTCTGTTTGATGAGGCAAGGATGGTCACGGCGTCGTGCGTGGGCGCAGCATCCAGAGCCGCTTGCAGCGTCGGACCGATTGGAACGGCAACTTCCTGGCCCGTCTTGCCCCTGACGCCCCAGATCGTGTCGCCGTCTATCTGGCGACGGGTCAGCTTAAGCGCATCGGACGGATCAAGGCCGGTATTCATAATCAACGCCACCGCCACTCGAACGTGCGGGGCGGCCCGATCCAGCACAACTGCGCGTTCTTCCACCGTCCAAGGCCGGTTGGCATAGGGCCGATTTTTCGGGCGCGGCTTGGGAATGACACCTGCCGCATAATCCCGGTCGATCAGACCGCGCGGAATGGCATAACGAAACACTTGACTCAGGAAGGTGCGGACCATGTTTGCTCGCCGCCAGCCAATCTTGTCCGCCGCTTTGTCATGGATGCCCGAAACGAGGGGCGTCGTTATTGCGGAAACAGGCGTGTCCCGGATTGGGTGCAGGAAGTCAGAGCACTTGCGATAGTCGCGCTTGGTGGCGTCCGACAGATTGCCATAGTGTTCAGTCTGGAAATAGGAATTGACCAGACCGCCAAGGGTTCCCGGCTTAGGTGCTTGCGCCTTCTTCGCCTCTACAATGGCAGCAATGCGGACACATTCCGCAAAAAACTCAGCCGATCCTAACGGAGTTTTTTCCAGGTCGATCTTGTGACTCGTGGCGCGATGATAACAGCGCGGTTTCCCGTGCCGATCATCGAATATCTTGAAACCTCTAACCCTGACACGTGTCATTACAACTTGCCAAGAATGACGTCCTGCGTTGCCATCTCGGCCCCTTCCTTCATTGTATCAATCCAATTGTCCAGATCGCGCTTGTCCCAAAGGACTGTGCCGGGCCGCATTTCAATTGGTTGGACGGGGCACGTTGTTTTGAAGAGCTTTGGAGGAAGTCCAGTGTAAACCGCCGCCTCAGACTGTTTCAGCATGCGTTTCTCATTAACGTTGATAGTGAGACTAGCGTTAGCCACTGCTAGTGCCTCCCAAGACGCTCGTTGTTCCATAGCGTTGACCAAGATGTCCGTTCAGGGTCAATTTACCCCGAGGATCAATTGGCGCTGTTTTGGCCGGTTGGTTTTCTTCGACTACTTGTCGCATCACTCAGATCCAAACTCTGAAGCAATAGCCTCTATCTCTCCAAACGAAATCTGGCGCTCGACATGCATGCCTTCCATTTCAAATAATCTGGCAATCCCTGACTTATGCCACGCGGTCGGGTAACCTTCGAATTCATACTTTTCCATTTCGGGAAAGTGAGCCGCTGTGAAATACACTTCTAATCCGGCGTTTTTAAAAATCACGTATGCTGGTCTTTCATGGACGTTATATTTTAAGTTATATATTGATATATCTGAATCCACTTCGTCCCGATGCGACGACACGAAATCGAATAGGTAAACAAGGAAGTCTTCGGCGTTGTTTTCTCGCTTGAAATCGAGACGCTGAATTACACTTGCAGTTTCGATCTGCTCGAACTCATCATTCCGGAATTGACGGTAAATCTCAAAAGTCTCGACTATACGGTTTGGTGGAGCGCCTGTCATGAGCGCAAGCGTAAGCCTCGCAGCATCACGCGTTGTCATTTCCGGTGCGTTCACACCACGCGCTCCTGTCGTCAGAAAGCCTGCTTCGCGGAGCTTCCTTGCAACAAAGTGAACTGTCGCTCGCTCGATACCAAGCGCATTCGATATCGTTTTTATCAGATGACCAGACTTCATTCCCTAAGTGTGTAATGATCACTTAGGAGATGTCAATACACACATTGTGTTTGGATTCGAAGTTACCCTTTTATCTGAAGACAACGCTTGGGTGCTTGTGCGCCTCTGCTGGGCACGACCGCCAACGTGACCGAATTTCACACCAATCAATGGGATCGCCTTGAAAGAGCGAACGTATCTTGACTTCCAGCTTCGTCGGTCTCCCCATCAATAAACAACAGCATTTATTAACATAGTCTGCAAACCCCATGACGCGTGAAAATTGTTCGTCCGTGGTCTTCGCAAGGTCCCTGCCGACATCTCGCCGTCGCGTTTGCAACTTTGTTTTGGACCACCCCGCGAGCGGACAGGTGGCGCAGCGCCACCACCACCCCCGCCCCTTTTAGGGGAGGTGGTGGTAGCGCAACTGTTTTTGGGGGTGTTAGCGTCACCTTGCGCCACCCATGATTTTTGGGTGGTGGCGCACATCATACCGTTGCCCATTCGCCTACCTCCACAGTTGGGACAGGCTTGCGTTGAGCACCTGTTTTCTGCCCTGTGACCAACGCCCCGGATTTCAGCCAAGTCTCGATAATTTTCTTGATACGCTGGCAGTCGGCTTGGGCGTCTGCGAATAGAAACCCTTACCTAAAGACAGCTTGTGCCACAGCGGCATCAAGTCGACCATTTTGTATGTCGCTTGCGCAGATGTCGTAAGCTACATACACGCCCCATTTTCCCTGCCAACTTGCGGCAAACGAGCCCGCATTTAAGCGCCCCGGAAAACAGTGCTTTCCAAAGTGCCAGTAGTTGTATCGGGAATTCGTCTCCTCAATTGCCGCTCAGTGACAATCAACACTAACGAAGAAAGAGGCCATTCGATCAAGATCTCGCACCGCAAGGTTTGGTTCAGCGAATTACGTGAACCGAGCACCTGGCGTGATGCACGACTCTGTTCGCAGTGGAACCTAGAAATATGTCCTCAAAACCAGGCTTGTGCGAGGCCAAGACGATGCAATCCGCGTCGCTCTCATTTGCGAAGTCGACAATAGCCCTGCCCGCATGCCCAGAGATAAGCCGAGTTTCCGCGCCTGGAATTTCAGAAGCTGTTTGATGCAGGTTTTCCAGGATTTCATGCCGCGTATTGGCAAGTACTTCGCTGGGAATCTGAGACCCTACATACGCCGGAATTGGCTCTTGGA
>NZ_JBQFXM010000026.1:0-28745 GCF_056540845.1 Ruegeria sp. AL2 | reverse complement strand
AAATCCCCATGCCGCTGCGGGCGAATAACCAACACACCCGACAACCCCGTCCGCTCAATCTCCATAACACCTAACCTCAACCGTCTGTTGCATACGTTTTGGATTTGCCGCACGTATCTGAAATGTGACTTCGATTCGAAATTTTCAGAGCGTAGTTAACTGACCGCGCGAACAAGTTGAATGGGTAAGCTCTTTTGTCGAGTTTTGCGTCTGATGGCTTTGGCGACTTTCTTGACGGGGCTCTTTGCTGAACTTCTGATTGTCCATTCCTTGCTGGTGGCCAAAAATGCAATCACGTGAATAGAAAAACGCTTTGTTTGGAACGAAAGAGCGGAGTAAAGAAACGGGAAAAGCGGCAGTATCGGATCCGAGCTACTACAAAACGTAACGGCTCAAATCCGCCGACTTGGTCAATTCGCCCAGATTGTCGTTCACGAATTGCGCATCGACCGTTATTTCCGTTCCGGCCCTGTCTGGTGCGGTGAATGACAGCTCTTCAAAGACCCGTTCCATGACGGTGTAAAGCCGCCGCGCACCAATGTTTTCAACGCTTTGATTCACGTCGGCTGCGATCCGCGCCAGGGCGGCAATACCATCCTCGGTAAACCCAACCGTAACCTCTTCGGTGGCCATGAGGGCCGTGTACTGACGGGTCAATGCGTTGTCGGTTTCGGTCAGGATACGCACGAAGTCTTCCTCGGTCAGCGCGCGCAGCTCTACCCGGATGGGCAGACGACCCTGCAATTCGGGCAGAAGGTCTGATGGTTTGGCGATATGGAACGCACCGGATGCGATGAACAGGATGTGGTCGGTTTTAACAGGACCGTGCTTTGTCGAGACGGTTGTGCCTTCGATCAGAGGCAGCAGATCGCGCTGCACCCCTTCACGACTTACATCACCACCACGCGCTTCTGTGCGGGCACAGACCTTGTCAATCTCGTCCAGAAAAACGATGCCGTTCTGCTCCACCGATTCCAATGCGGTGCGGGTGACCGTCTCATCGTCCAGCAGCTTGTCGGCCTCTTCCCCGATCAGAACCTCATAGCTTTCGGCGACAGTCAGACGTTTTCTAACAGTGCGCCCGGCAAACGCCTTACCGAAGATATCGCCCAGATTCATCATCCCCATCTGACCGCCAGGCTGTCCCGGAATATCGAACATCGGCATTGGGTTTGAACTGTCCGCGACGTCCAGTTCAATGACCGTCTCATCCAGCTCACCCGACTTGAGCTTTTTGCGGAACATCTCTCGTGTGCCTTCACGGGCATCCGTACCAGCGATGGCGTCAATCACGCGGTCTTCGGCGGCCTGATAGGCTTTGGCCTTGACATCTTCGCGCATGAATTCCCGGGTTTGCAGAATGGCGGCATCGGCCAGATCGCGGATGATCTGTTCCACGTCGCGACCGACATAGCCAACCTCGGTGAACTTCGTGGCTTCGACCTTGATAAAGGGTGCGCGCGCAAGCTTGGCCAGACGGCGGCTGATCTCGGTTTTGCCGACACCGGTGGGGCCGATCATCAGGATGTTCTTTGGATACACCTCTTCGCGAATATCGTCCGGCAACTGCTTGCGGCGCCAGCGGTTGCGCAGTGCAACGGCCACGGCGCGCTTGGCATCCTTTTGCCCGATAATGAAACGATCCAGTTCCGAGACAATCTCGCGCGGGGTCAGGTCGGTCATATGTGTTCTATCCGTTTGTTTCGCACCGAAACCTAATCATAAGCTGCGAAAACACAAGCTGATCACAAAAAACTCACGCCAACACACGAACCGAACACGGAAATTCGAGGTGATGTGAATCGCCACACAGATATTTGCTGCGCATAGTCTGCGTCAACGGGCAAAGTCACCCGCACTTATCTAATGGAGAACATAAAATGATGACTCGTCGTTCACTTTTTCTGAACGCGGCTGCCACTGGCGCGGCTCTGACTCTGGTCGGCACCAATGCGGCTTTGGCCGGGGGTGACAAGAAAAAGGGTCATTTCGAGGGGCGCTCGAAGCACGAAACCAGCGGCTCGGTCAAAGTAAAAAAGGATGGCGATCGTTATATCGTTGAATTAGGCAACGACTTTTCGTTGGACGGTGGCCCCGACCCGCGTGTGGCATTCGGTAAGGATGGCGAATACGACCCGTCATCTAAGCTGGGTGCACTGCTGAATTTGAAAGGCAAGCAATCTTATGCGGTGCCTCCAACTATGGACATCTCGGGCTACAACGAAGTTTACATCTGGTGTGAGGTCGCTGGCGTCCCGCTGGGTGTTGCGTCGCTTAAATAATCTGAACGACAGAGGCCGGATCATCCGGCCTCTAATCCGTCGTTAGCTGACACGGCGCATATCTGCTACACTCGCCCCAAAGCATTTGAGCACGGGGCGAGTTGTATGACGAAGATTGCCAAGATTACCCTGCTGTTCGTGGTGTTTGTGGATCTGATCGGGCAAGGCCTGGTCTTTCCCATCATCAATTCGCTGATCATGGAAACGAACTCGGGTTTCCTGCCTGAAAGTACGCCTGTCGGCCGCAGGCATTTTTACTACGGTCTGGTGATCGGATGTTTTTTCCTATCGTGGTTTCTGGGTGTTGTTTATGTCTCGAAAGTGTCTGACTCGATCGGGCGAAAGAATGCGTTGCTGGTCTGCCTTGGGGGGGCGTTGGCCGGATATGCGCTGACCATTGTGGCGCTTTATCTCAATAACCTGCTTCTGCTGATCGTCGGCCGTTCGATTACCGGGTTCACTGCGGGCAATCAGCCCATCGCGCAGGCAGCGATGATCGATGGCAGCACTGACGCGTCTGACCGGGACCGAAACATGGGCTACATCGTGACAGGTGTCAGCTTTGGCCTTGTCGGCGGGCCGATCATCGGCGCGGTTTTGTCGGATTCGGCGCTGTTTGGCGGCTTTGCCACGCTGAAAACCCCGTTCTATGGCGCGTTCGTGTTGGTTCTGGTGGCGATATTTCTGGTGCTGCTCTTTTTCAAGGACACCCGAACCAAGCGCGAGCCCTTTGTGTTTCGCCCCCGTGATATTACCGACAGCCTGATCGCAGTTGGCGAACACCCACTGGTTCTGAAAATCCTGCCGGTTTATTCGTTTTTCATGATCGCCAATGTCACATTCTACGTGTTTGTCGACAATTTCCTAACCAGCGCATTCGGGTATGGGGTCATCGGGGGCAGCGTGGCGATGGTGGTCATCGGTGTGGCGCTGGCCTTTTCCAGCACGTTCCTGGTGAAGCCTGCCCAGGAAAGGTTCAGCAAACACGCGATCATTTACACGTCGCTTGTGGTGATGGTCATTTGCGGGTTTGCCTTTGCCTTCAGCCCAAGCGGTGTATTCAGCTATGTCCCGGTGTTTTTCTTCTATTTCCTGTTCGGGGTCGCCTATCCAACGCTGTTGGGCCTGTTCTCCTCAAGCGTCAGCGAGGCGGATCAGGGCTGGGCCATGGGCGTGGCCACTGCCGTGTTCTGCCTTGCGGGCGGGATCATGTCACTGATCGGTGGCGGATTGATGAGCATCGATATCCGCGTGCCCTATTACATCGTGATCGTAGCGGCGGTCCTGGGGTTGATCGGCATGCACCGTCGATGGAAAGGCAAAGAGATCAAAGCGCTTTTAGCCTGAGATCGTCTCAACCGTCAGGTTGCCATTGGTATAGACGCAGATATCTGCTGCGATGGCCATGGATTGCCGGGCGATGTCCTCTGCGGATCTGTCGCTGTCCATCATGGCACGCGCGGCGGCCAGAGCGAAGTTGCCTCCCGACCCGATGGCAGCCACATTGTGTTCGGGTTCCAGAACATCCCCTGCCCCGGTGATGACAAGCAGATCCTTGCCGTCTGTCACGATCAGCATCGCCTCAAGCTTTTGCAGATACTTGTCTGTGCGCCAGTCCTTGGCGAGTTCAACTGAGGCGCGGGCCAGTTGGCCGGGCGTAGCCTCAAGCTTGGCTTCCAGCCGTTCCAGCAACGTGAAGGCATCCGCTGTCGATCCGGCAAAACCTGCCACGATCTCGAACCCTCCGGGAGACAGGCGACGCACCTTGCGCGCGGTGCCCTTGATCACGGTCTGACCCAGACTCACCTGACCGTCGCCGGCAATGACGACATGACCGTCCTTCTTGACGCCGATAATCGTTGTGCCGTGCCAACCGGGAAAGTCGTTATCTGCCATGATCGTCTCCGCTTTTGCTGGCGGTATATATGGGCCGGACCTGTTGTTGGCGCAACCCATTGCCAAACTGCCCAAAAGATATGCAAAAAATGCAATTCGGGGTTACCGGACCAGCAATTGTGAGTCCGGCCAAGCGGTACTAGATGAGGCTCACAACCGACGACGGGTCGGCTGTTTCTTCAATAAGGACTGCGCACATGGCAACCACAGCTAATATTCATGCGCCGCTCGGAGCAGCTACCATCCTGCACGTGGCGGACGTTTTCATCAATGCATTCGACAATATTGTCGCATGGAATGAAGCCCGTAAAACACGGAACCTTCTGTCGGAACTTAGCGACACGCAGCTGGACGATATCGGTCTGAGCCGCGCGGATATCGCAAAAATCTGATCCAACCGACGGATCGTCACACCGAACCAGCCGCCCGGATTTCCGAGCGGCTTTTTCGTTGCTCAGTTCTGGACGTATTTCCCGGCAAGATCGGGTAAAAAGGCTTCGACCGCGGCAGTTGCAATGACGTGCAGAGTGCCAGCTTCTTCATCAGCGACATCCAGACCACCTTTGACCGCGCGAACCTCGACCCGGCCGCGCGGCAAGTCGGCAGCAACCAGCTCGCAATTCACCTGCTCCGGATTCTGAACGCCGATTGTCACACGCACGCGCATTTCGTTGTGATCGATCCCCAGCTTTGAAAACAGCGTGATGGATGAATGATGCAGCGCGTCCTGTACCGCGCGGCGGGCTGCTTTGGTATAATCCTGGCCATAAAGGTCATTGCCGTTGCCCATTTCCAGGATGATCCGCTTTTCACTCATTGCGCCGGGTCCATGTCGAAAGAAACGATCAGTGCAGCGTTGGCTATCACCGTGTGGTCGTCACCATTCGGTTTTTCGATGTCCAGCCCACCTTTTGTGACGGTAATGTTGGGCTGACCATAAGGGAAAACGGCTTTGAGGGCGTCGGTATCCACTTGATCCGGCTGCTGCACGCCGATCTCGGCATCGATGATCATCGCCTCTTTCGGGAAACCAAAAAGTTCGGCCATATTGACCGAGTTGTGCCACAGCGCGTCCCTGATCGCCCGCAGCGACGCCTCGGTATAGTCCATCCGGCGCAGGGATGTGCCCATCCCGAATTCTACAAGAACGCGCGTTTTTGCCATTGGTTTCCCCGCCGTTTCAACAAAAAAGGCGCCCCAATCTGAGACGCCTTTCGAACAATCCGTTATCGCCAGATCAGATGGATTCGTCGATCCAGCTTTGCAGCGCGGCTTTGGGGGCAGCGCCTGCGCGGTTCGATACAACCTGACCGTCCTTAAAGATGAACAGCGCCGGGATGCCGCGCACGCCCATGGCGGCGGCAGAGTTCGGGTTGTTGTCCACGTCCACCTTGGCGATCTTGACCTTGCCGCCATATTCGGCGGCCAGCTCTTCCAGTGCCGGACCAATCTGCTTACAGGGTCCGCACCATTCGGCCCAGAAATCCACTACAACTGGAACGTCCGAGTTCTTGACTTCGGCGTCAAAGGTTTCGTCGGTGACGGCTACGGTCGACATATTATGTCTCCTGAATGAAATGCGCTTGGGCTGTGAAGGTAGGGGTGGCAGTAGGCAAGGTCAAGATATCTGGGTGCAGGCCACGGCATCCGTCACAAGATCGTGTGGCAACCACATAAGATTTGCCGTTCTTGTCCAAAGGATTGCGGTGCGTATCTTATGGTCCGGATAGATCTGCGACAGGGCCTGCGCATACGCGCCCATTTGGCGAAGCAACCCTTCGGGGCAATCTTCGACCCGGTTCGGAACGGTGGCATTTGATTTGAAATCAATTACATGGACTTCGGTGTCCGTCACGATCAGGCGGTCGACAATCCCATACATTCGCTGCCCGCGCAGGTCGGCAGTTACAGGTACTTCAGCCAATGTGTCCGGCGTGAAAATGTGTCGCAGGCTTTCGGATGTCAGCACGCCTGTGACTTCGGTCAGCAATGCGTTCTGATCCTCTTGCCCCATGCCGGGCAGCAGGCGGGCGCAAAGCTCTGGCCAGTGGTCCTGCGTGACTTTGGGCAGATGCTCAAGCAGCAGGTGCACGCGGGTTCCGCGCAGTTTGGCAGCGTCTTCATCCAGACCAGCGTCACCTGGCAACGCCTTGGCCCCACCCAGATCCGAAGGGCTGATGGTGGCCGCAGGTACAACCGGTTCAGGTGCAGGGTGCAGGAACATATCAGGTAGATCTGAATGTCCAGCCGATGCGCGTGACAGCTCAACCAGTGGAAACCCATCCCAGTCGCCATGGGACAGCCGACGTGTATCTGAGCCAGGCAGTTGCGTTGCCCCGGCCCTTTCCATCGCTGCTTCTACCATCTGGTACCAGCTGTTGCCATCTTTACCCAAATCACCTGCCGCTGCCACGATCAGCCACTTTTCAGCCCTTGTTAGAGCCACATAAAGCAAGCGAAGCCGTTCATTTTCCTCGCGGGTGCGCGCCTCTGTCCGGGCGCGAGTGATCAGGTTCGGCGATTGGTCTGCCGAAACCTTCCACAGGGGTGTCCCGTCTGCCACCATGATTTCGGCGTCGCGTGGCGGCTGGCGTTTGCCGGTATCAGGCAGAATGACGATCGGAGCCTCCAGACCTTTCGAGCCGTGCACCGTCATCACCCGGATCATATTTCCGACCCCGCTCATCTGTCGTTTGATCTCCAGATCGTCGGTCTGCATCCAGACCAGAAATCCAGTCAGGCTGGGGATATCCGTCCGCTCGTAGGCCAACGCCTGCGATAGCAGGGCATTGATACCGTCCTCAGCCTCGGGTCCCAGTCGGCCCAACAGGTTTCGTCGCCCGTCGTGTCGGGTCAGAATGCGTTCAATCAGGTCATAGGGGCGCAGAAAGTCGATTTGACTGCGCAGATCGTTCAGCACGGCCAGGGTTTCGGGGAAATCGTCGGCGCGCCTGCGCAAAGCGGCCCACAGGAATTGCTCCTCCCGCCGATGGGCAAGATCGAAAAGCTGCTGCTCGGACCATCCGAACAGTGGGGATTTCAGAACTGTCGCCAGCGACAGGCTGTCTTCGGGCGTCGCCAGAAAGCTAAGCAGCGCAGCCAGATCCTTGACCGCAAGTTCGGCACCCACTTTCAGCCGGTCCGCCCCGGCGATGGGAAGCCCGGCAACCTTGCAGGCGCGGATGATCTCGGCGAACAGGTCAGACCGGCGTTGCACCAGGATCAGAAAATCACCGGGCTGAACTTTGCGTCGAACAAACTGGCCCTGTGTGTCCCCGTCTTCAGGTATAGTTTCGCCGTCATCGATCATTTTTTTGATCGACGCAGCCACCCGTTCGGCCAGAATAACGGTATGGTGCCGTGATCCGGGCCGGTCCACCGGATCGGTCCAATCCCCCTCCTCCGCGTCCTCGACTTTCTCGACGACGGGCCAAAGATCAACCCGACCGGGCAAATCGGATTTGAAGGCGCGGTGCTGACTTTCCTTCTGAAATCCTGCATCGGCGCGGTTTTCAAAAAGCGTGTCGACCAGAGACAAGATCGCGCTGGAGGATCGGAATGAATATTCCAGCGTCGAATCCCACAGTTTAGAGCCTGATTCAGAGAGTTTCCGGTCAAACTCTTCCTGCATACGGTCAAAGGCTTGCGGGTCGGCGCCCTGAAAGGAATAGATCGATTGTTTTTTATCGCCGACAACAAAGATAGTGCGCTCGACCCCTGATCGGGCCCCTTCCCCGCTGGTGAATTCCTGAGCCAGTTTTTCCACCACATCCCATTGATCGGGGCTGGTGTCCTGCGCTTCGTCGACAAGAATGTGGTCGATACCCCCGTCCAGACGGTACAGCACCCATTCAGCCACCGCCGGGTCATTCATAACCTGACGTGCGCGCAGTATCAGGTCGTCGAAATCCAGCCACCCCTGCAACTGCTTGCGGCGTTCATATTCCGGTAGGAATGCAGCGGCAAAGCGGTGCAAAACGGCGGTTTTCTGGGCAGCAACCAGCGCCAGTCGGCATTCACGCGCAGCTTCGACCCGCAGCATGAGAGCTTCGAGTTGAGGCATCCGGTCCGCCAGCGCACCTTCGCGAAGGGGCTTGGTGGGAAAGCCGTTGATCTTGGCGGTGAACGGTTCTTTTGCGCCTTTTCCGGTCAGCAGCACGTCTTCCAGCATGGGCAAGTGAGCCAATCGTGCTTCGGTAAACCCTGCCAGCCTTGCCGCTGCCTTGGCATTATTGCCGCCACTTTCGAGCAATAGGGGCAACATTGACTGGATCAGCTCAACCTCACCACCCAAAAAAACGCTTTGGAACAACGCATTATCGCTAAAATGCGAGGGCAGCTCGAAGCGTTGCAACAGATCAGACCAATCCAGTTGTTGCGCGAACAGGTTGCGCTTTTGGGCGATCGCCGCAGTCAGCTTGTCAAAGCCTGAATCGGTGACAAACCGGGCCACGTCTTCGATCAGCCTTGCCTGCGGGCCTTCCGCGAAATCTTCAACAATTTCTTCCCTCAGCAAAGCTGCCGCACGGTCTTCCATTTCCGAAAACTGCGGGCTGACCCCGGCCTCGAGCGGGAAACGACGCAGCAACGAGGCGCAGAAAGAATGAATTGTCTGGATTTTCAAGCCGCCCGGCGTCTCAATGGCGCGGGCAAACAGGGTTCGCGCTTGTGCCAACCGGTCTGAATCGATGGCGCCGGTCACGCCCAGTTCGGCCAGGTCCTTTTGCAGCCTGGCGTCTTCAAGCATTGCCCATTTGCCAAGACGGTCAAACAACCGGTTTTGCATCTCGCTGGCAGCGGCTTTGGTATAGGTCAGACAAAGAATGTGTTGTGGCTGGACGCCACCCAGCAGCAGGCGCGCCACCCGATCGGTCAAAACCCGTGTCTTCCCTGACCCTGCATTGGCGGCCAGCCAGGTCGAGGCATCGGGTCGCGAGGCCTGCACCTGCCGTTCGGTTGCTTCGTTGCGCGCGCTCATGTCAGATCCTCGGTGCGCGTTTCGGCTGTCCGGTCCCACTCGCCGAACCGGGCAAGATGATCATAGTCACCGATATCCGTATCTTTGTGCAGCATTCGGCGGGACGAATACCCCTGATCAGACTCTAAATAGGCTGATATCAACTCTTTCAGCTCGGTCAAAACCTTGTCGGCGGGTTCTTTCAGCAGCGGCGCGGGCACCTCTTTATAGGCACCACCCATACCGATGAAGATGGCCTCTGCCACCGCCATCGGGTCAAGCCCCTCGATACCGCCCTGCTCGGCCATTGCGGCCTCGATCAGCAATTGCTTGTCGAATTTGGATTGCTGGCTTTCTGTTGGAGGCGCGCCGGTTTTATAGTCGATGATCCGCAAGGCCCCCCGGCTGTTGTGATCGATCCGGTCAGCGCGCCCTGTGATGGTGAAGTCCAACGGGTTCAGCACCAGCTTCATCTCCGCTTCAAAGGCCACTGGCCCACCGTCACCCCGGCGCGAAAGTTCAGCGCTGATAAAGTCGTCTGCGATCCGTTCCAGCCGCGCCAGCCACAGATGTCGCGCCGTGGGCCAGGCGACATGCTGCTCCAGTAATGTGTGCGCGCGTTTCAGAAAATTCTCACGCGTCAGCAAGGCGTTGTCGAGCACGCTATCCTTGACGAAATGTTCGAGGATTTCGTGGATCACGATCCCCCGCAGCAACGCGTCGGGTGCCTGGACAAGCGGATCGAGAGGTTTCAACCGCAGCACATGCTTGGCGTAAATGGCATAGGGATCGCGGATCAGTCGCTTGATTTCCGTTACTGACAAGTGACGCGGACGCGCGACAACTGGCGGGCGCGGGGATGGGCGTGGCGCGGGGTCAATGCGCGGCGCATCTTCCAGAGCCTCGGACCAGTTCAGCCAGTTTTGGCCACGGGCGCGCATTTCGGCCAGCGCTTGGGGGCCACCCTGCTCAGGCAGACCCTGCAACAGATTTGTCAGCCGATTCACCCAACGGGACGGCACCGTTTCCGCATCGTCCGAGCGGGTTGCACGGGTTAGCCAGACCTCGGGCGCGCCGATGGCCTGTTGAAAGTCATGCGCCGACAGGCCGATCCGGCGTTCAGGCAATAACAGGCCCGCCCTGTCGCGCATCTGTCGGTTCAGCCAGGGGTCGGGCGCCGGTGCCTCTGGCCAACTGCCTTCATTCAATCCGCCAAGGATCAACAGGTGTGCACCTTGTACCCGCGCTTCGAGTGTGCCCCAGATCATGATATGCGGATGTGGCGCGTCGCGGTCGCGGACCTCTTCTCCGGCAAGCAGCGCGCCCAGAAGATCGGCAAAATCATGGGCTGTCATCGGCCCGCCATGTTGCGCCTCATCCCTGAGGGAATTCAGCACTGCCAGCGCCTTTTGACCCGCGTTCTTGTCCCACAACGTGCCGGTTTCACCTGCGCTGCCAGCCGAGATCGCCTCGGCCAGTGTTGTGAGCCGATCTACCCAGTCGGAAAGCGCCAACTCGCCACTGATCTGCTGATCGCAGAAGTGGTGAACAACCCAATGGACCCAGCTTTCGGGGGCTTCTTTGCGTACTGCAAATGCGGTGAGGCTGGTGCCATCCGGAAATGGTGGGCCATTGCGGCGCAGATCCAGTTCCAGATCACGCGTGTGCAGCAAATGTTTACCGCGTTCACTGCCGTCATGGCACAAAGGGTGCTTTAGCAATGTAAGCAGCGCCTCGCCGTCCAGACGGCGCGTGAACAGACCAGCCACATGTCGCAGAAACCGGCCCGGAGGCGAGAGTTGCAGCGGCAGACCGGCGCTGTCATCTGCCAGAATGTTCCACCGATCCAGCGCGGCGCTTACCTGACGGGTCAACATGCGATCCGGCGTAATCAGGGCGGCGGTCTGACCGGTTTCGGCAGCTTGTCGCAGGCGCAGGGCAATGGCCAAAGCCTCGTCCCGCGGTGATTGCGCCTCGACCAGTGTCAGGTCTTTGGTTGCGCCGAGTAGATCAGCCAGTTTCGGGCCTTCGCTCATCCAGGCATCGGTGATCGGGGCTGGGCGCAAAGCCAGGGAAACCAGACGGTTACGGGCAGGCGAGGGGGCGTTCAGGTCTGTCCATGGAGTAATCTGGCCGGGTGACAGGCCCAGCCCGCGCATCAGCTTGCGAAACCGGTATTGCGGATGATCCTCCGAAGTCAACGCATCATTCAACCCTTCCCAAACGTGATCCGGCTGGTCGAAATCGTATCCGGGCAGTACCAGCGCCCCTTGCGGCAAGCGCGCGACGGCATCCATCAGCATCAGCGTGGTGCCGCGCGAACCGGTCGACCCGGCCAGAATAACCGGATGCAGGGGGGGATCGGTTTGCCAGCGGGTGATCAGGTTTTCGACCACGCGACGTTGGCGGGCCTGCGCGTCCATCACCTGCGAGCCCGTGTCAATGAAATGATCTGCGATACCGATAAAGGTCTGAGCCCGCGCCCAATGGCCGGACATGTCGCTGACATCCAGCCCCCGGATCGTGTCCGGTGACACACCTTCGCCCTGCATTTCGTCGATCAGTGCCGCCAGACTGTCGGACAGGTCAAAAATCGACGACCGGGCGGCCAAATCCGGTTGTTGTTCCAACAATTTGGCCACCAGCTGAGACAATTCCAGACGCCGCCGAAGGGGCGGGATGGCAGGTGGAATATGCGCCAGATCAGCGCTGTCCCCCAGATCGGTTAACAGCGTGATGCGGGGCAGCAGGCATGGTGGCCCCTGATTGAACAGATCACGTACGCGCCGTTCCATACGCCGCGTGTTCAACACCAGCCCCACCCGCGCCAAAGCCTCGGGCGGGCCTGAACAACGCCGCCTCAGGCCGTCGACCAACGCCTTGGGGAAATCCGTACCGGGCGGGACGGCGAAGACTCGGGGCAGGGGTCCGGGGTCAAACATCTGCCAGCAAATCCTCGGCCAGAGCGATCCCATCGGGGTGGCCCACATCACACCAGCGACCGGGATACTCGATGCCGAACAAACGCCCCTGATCGTGCATCTGGTTCCAAAGCAGGTTCAACGAAAACGCCGGTTGCGAAATGGCGTGCAACCCTTGTGTCTTGAGGATCTGCGCGCCCCCGTAAACCAAGCCGGGCCCACGCGTGATCCGCCCCACCCGATCGGCGGTAAAATCACCCGGCCTGTCGTGACCAATGGCCTGCGCAGTCGGAACACACATCAAAAGCGCATCCATGCGGGACGGGTCCCATGCGTTTTGCAGCAGCATCAATGGATTTGGGCCGGACCAGATTGCGTCGGTATTCAGTGTGAACACAGGGTCGGTGCCCAGCAATGGCAGGGCTGCGCGCAACCCGCCGCCGGTTTCCAAAATCTCCGGCTCTTCCGGCGATATCAGAATGCCTTTGGGCCTGAGATGCGCGTCGAGCTGATCGGCGTGGTAATGCACGTTTGCCACTGTGCGAACAGGGCCAAGGTTGTCGACAAGATCCAGCGCGTGGTCGATCAGGGCGCGCCCGGACACTTCGATCAGCGGTTTGGGTCGGTCCTTGGTCAACGCGCCCATACGGGTGCCAAACCCGGCGGCAAACAACATTACGGCAAAGGGCGATCCGGTCATTGGGGCCTCAGCCTGGCCAAATTCTGAGGTGTTGGTCGGGGCAGAGCGTCGTGCAGCAGCGAGGCCACCGAAACAAGGGCAGGGTGTTCCAGATCCCTCATGAGGTGCGACCAGACCGCCGGGATCATGTCCAGATATTGCGGCTTGCCGTAGTCGGTTGCCAGCCGCGAAAAACCGCCAAGGATGCGAAGATTTCGCTGCGCGCCCAATACGCTGTACGCGGTACGAAATTCGTGATCGTCCATACCTGACCCTGCAATATAGCGGTTGATCATCTGCATTTCTGTCCCGACCGAAACATCGCGGCGAATGTCCTGAAGCAAGGACACCAGATCATAGGCGGGGTGCCCCAGCATGGCCAATTGGAAATCCAGCAATCCGACGCGCCTTATGCCGTCGCGCTTGGGCAGCCACAGAAGGTTTTCTGCGTGATAGTCCCTTTGAATGACAACTTTGTCCCCAGAGGTTTCGCGGTGCAAAATATCTGCAAACCGAAGTTCGAACCGGTCCAGAACGTCCTGATCAACATTGCCCTGAATGCCAGCGGCATATTTCGTAAGCGCCAGTGCCGCCAAGTCCGTCATCAGGGCTGGATCGTAAGACGGTAGTGATAATATTGGCGCCTGATGCAGGTGCAGCAGCACGTCTGTCGCGGCCTCGTACAAAAGGCGTTCTTTGGACGGGTCTTTTTTAAGGACGCGTGCAAACAGATCATCACCCAGATCTTCCAGCAGCAGAAATCCATATTCAGCGTCTTCTGCGTAAATCTCGGGCGCACTCAGGCCAATCGAACGCAGATACTCGGCAACACGCACAAACGATTCGACGCTTTCGCCCTTGTCAGGTGGTGCATCCATCAGGACAGCCGTTCGCCCACTGACCGGATCGGTCACGCGTTCGTACCGGCGGTTCGATGCGTCGCCGGCCAGTGGTGCACGCGTTGCCCCGGCCCAAGGAGTTTGTGCAATAAGGGCCTCTGCCAGGACTGTCCTGTTTGTCATCCGGCATTCTCCAACTTGTCTACCCATTTCGGATCGGTCCATGACAAGGACATGTGGCGGGTTTCTTCTGTGTCATGGTCTGTTTCGAAGGCCAGTTTTAACGCAGCGACAGGGGCTAGTGCGCCCAGTTTTTCCGGCCATTCCACAAGGCAGATTGCTGTGTCAAAGGCTTCAACCAAACCCAGTTCATCCACTTCCTCTAACGCGTTCAGCCGATAAAGATCGCAGTGCCAGATCTCACCGGCAGGGGTGTCATAGGTCTGAACCAAAGTGAATGTGGGTGATGGCACGTCTTCCGGTTCAGGCATAAGTGATTGAATGAGGTTGCGCGCGAAATGCGTCTTGCCGCTGCCGATTGCGCCGCTAAGCAACAGGACGTCCCCGGCACCAAGCGAAGACCCGACACGGGCCGCGAAATCTGCGGTTTCATCGGGCGATTTAAACGTCAGGGTTTGGGAGGTCGTCGTCATGGCGTCACAATGACGTTCTGCCCAATCGGCTGCAACCCCGGTTCAGGCGCTGATCTGTTCCAACGGGGCGGTTTTTGTCAGAAGATCCACGGGTGCAAACCGCACGATCGTCGCACCGTTATGAACTGGTGAAACCGTGCAGTCCAAAGTGATGCCTGACCGCATCCGGATTTCAGCCGTCCATTCCGCCCGGTTATCCCGCATTTCGACAAAATCCCGGATCTCTCCGAGGATCGGCGTAGCAATACAATGGTCCTGCCACCGCCGCGTAACATCGGTGACCGTGTCGGTCTGAAAGCCGATTTCCTGTGCGTCGCCCCAAAGCTTTTCGTAGGCGTAGTTGGTAAGGGCCAGGGTGCCATCATCGGCAAATACAGCGATTGCATCGGCCAGCTTGTCCAATATGGATTGCATCAGATCCATCTCGGACCGGAAGCGTCGCGTCAACGTGATTTCGGCAGTAATATCTTCGAACAGAAACGCAACGGCCCCATCGGGATGCGGCCTGCCGCTTACAGAATAAACTGAGCCAGAGGGCAGCGACCATGTTTCGTGATAATTACCGCCCTCGGCTGCTTCGAGCAGGTCGTTCATCTGACGCCGCCATGTACGGTAGTTCTTGGGCTCTGGCATCATGTGCTGATCCCTAAGCCGGTCGAAAAAACTGCTGATTTTCGGGCGGCAGCTGAGGAAATCCGGCGGCAGCGTGGTCAGATCGATCAGGGCCGGGTTGAACAGCGCCAGTTGCCGGTTGCGATCGAAAATGGCCAGGCCGATCGAAAGTTGAGCAAAGGTCTTGGTCATGGTCTGCACGAACTTGCGTTGCGCGGTTTCCGCTTCGACAATAGCGTTGATGTCTGTGGCGTAACATAACCGCCCGTCGTCCTGCACGATCTGCGTCAGGTCGAACCACAACTTGCTGTTGGTTCCTGTCACTTCCACCGCCACTCTTGATTTTCCGAGCGACGGAGCATCAGAGGTGTCCGGGAACAGTGGGGCAGTCAGATCGGCATCCTGACCACGTGCCCGGCGAACAAGCGTGACATAAGCTGCATTGCACCACTGCACCTGGCTGTTGTGATCCAGCAACCATACCGGATAGGGGGCCTGTTCCATGGCCAGACGGCTCGGTTCACTCAGCGCGCTTGACCTGGTCGGAGAGATTCGGGCCGGTTCGTGCAGACGCACGCGGACAATCCCGTCGATCCATTCACACACCACTTCGCGTTCGACTGTGCAATCAATGGCCGAGATTACCAGTACGTTTTGGTCGCGAACTTTTTCGGGTGTTTCGGGGAAGGTGGGGAAATCTCTTTTCAGCAGGCGGTGCAAATCCTGCCAGCTTCCAACATGCTCGAACCCGGCAAGCGCGATATCGGAGTGGCTGATCAGGTGATCACCATCAAACAGGAATACCGCATCAAACAGGGATGTTGTTGAAAACAAGCCAAAGACATCGTCGCGTCGCGTCTGGCGTGGCAATAACCACTGTACGGCAAAGCATCCCGATACCAGGCTGATCGCGGCCAGAATGATCCAATCGGCCATTAATTTCCCCAAGGTAGAACCAAACCCCGGCTGACTATGGGCAGGATAGGTTAACGGCTCCTTAACTCATACTTGAATGCGTTTGTTGGAACCGGATGGAACCGGAGTGTCACCTTTTTGCGCGTCAATCAGGTTGCGCGGCCACGAGACCTTGACGATTGCACCTGTCCTGTCTTTTTGATCGGTCAGACGCTGATACGGATCCGAGCCATTAGCGAATTTCAGTTCGGCGCCGCTGCGTTCCAGCAACGTTTTTGCGATGAACAGCCCCAGTCCCATGCCTTCGTATTCCGGACGGGTTCGCAGGTCGGCTTCGGCCCGTCTGCGGCGCATGAAGGGATCACCGATGCGGCCAATCATGTGCGACGGGTAGCCGCGCCCGTCATCCATGATGCTGACGGTGATTTTGCTGTCCGTCCATTCGGCTTCGACCCAGACATTGGCGCGGGCGAAATCTACGGCATTCTGTATCAGGTTGCGGAGTCCGTGAATGATCTCGGGCTTTCGCAGAATCGAGGGTTGCAGCACATCTCCGTCCTGCGCCGGGCCTTCCGAAAAATGAACGACCTTGCCCCGGTCAACATGCGGTTCGGCGGCTTCGTTCACCACTGTTGAAAGTGGAGCCTGCCGCAAATGCAGGTCATCTTTTCCGGCACGACCCATATCGCGCAAAATGTCGCGGCACCGATCGGCCTGTTCGCGGATCAAGGCCGCGTCTTCCTTGAGGTCGGGACGGTCGTCCAGCTCTTCGATCAGTTCCGCACTCGTCAGTTTGATTGTTGCCAGAGGGGTGCCCAGCTCGTGCGCGGCGGCGGCGACCACGCCGCCCAGATCGGTCAGTTTTTGCTCGCGCGCCAGCGCCATATGGGTGGCAGCCAGCGCTTCGGACATGGACTGAACCTCGGAACTGACGCGGTGAGAATAGGCACCGATAAAGACGATGGCGATAATAATAGCCGCCCAGTTGCCAAACAGCAGGATTTCCGGAATGTCCAAAACCACCCCGATGTTGGTCCGCAGCGGCAGGTGGAATTCCGCCAGCAGAGTGGTCAGAACAATTGCAACAGCCCCGACAATCAAGGTCGACCGTGTGCTCATCACATTGGCAGAAATCGTGACCGGCCCCAGAAGCAGAAGGGCAAAGGGGTTGTTCAGCCCGCCTGTCAGATACAGCAAGATCGACAGTTGCAACAGATCGAACAGAACCATCAGGAAGTTTTCGAACTCGGACATCCGCTTATTCTGTGGAAACAACAGAATGGCGGTCAGGTTACCCATGACCGAGATCCCGATGGCCAGATAGCACAGGCCCAGTTCCAGCTGCACATGATAGTATTGCTGGGCCACGGTGATGGCGGTGATCTGACCAAAGATGGCAACCCATCGCAACAGGATAAGGGTGCGCAGGCGGATCCAGCTGCTGCGTTCCTGGCCGCGCCAAAAAGTCTGATTGGAATCTGCCATTGGTCGCTTATGTCCTGTTGCAAAGGCTGGTCATCTTGTTAGGTGTCCCGGCCGAAACGATCAACAACTCCTTGCGACCGGAAAACCGAAATGACCCGCCTATACGCAATTCTTGCAACTCTCGTTCTGGCTATTGGCCTAGGTGCGATGTGGCTTTTGACGCGTGGGGGCGGATCCGACGACCAGTTTGCACAGTGCCGGTCCGGGCAGATCGCCGGGGGGACCGCTGCTATCGGCGGGCCGTTTGAACTGGTGAATGGCAAAGGTGAGACGGTGACCGACAAAGACGTTATCACCGAACCCACACTTGTCTATTTCGGCTATACATTCTGCCCCGATGTCTGCCCGTTTGACATGTCCCGCAATGTTGAGGCCGTGGATATCCTGAACCAGCGCGGGCAGTCGGCAACGGCGCTGTTCATCTCGATCGATCCCGAACGGGACACGCCCGAGGTTGTGGATGATTATGCCTTCAATCTTGGCGGTAAGACGATTGCGCTGACCGGTTCACCCGAACAGGTCAGGGCGGCGAGCAAGGCTTACAAGACCTTTTACAAGGCACAGGATAAAAGCGACGAATTCTATCTTGTTGACCATTCCACCTTCACCTATCTGGTGACGCCCGAACATGGTTTCCTTGAATTCTTCAAGCGCGATGACACGGCCGAACAGATGGCGGACAAGGTCGGGTGCTTTCTGGACCAGGCTGCGCATTAACAAGGTTGTTTGACCTTTGTTTCTGCGCTGCTATTACTCATGTTTAAGCCAAAGGCATGAAATAGCGGAAAGACCTAACATATGGCAGACAGTTCTCAGCTTGATATCGGCCCTGACAAATCCCTGCTTTTGGTGGATGATGACGAGCCGTTCCTGAGACGTTTGGCCAAGGCCATGGAAAAGCGTGGGTTCGAGGTTGAAACCGCAGGATCCGTCGCCGCAGGTCGTGCAATTTCCACCGCCCGCCCACCGGCTTACGCAGTTGTTGACCTGCGACTGGAGGATGGCAATGGTCTGGATGTGGTTGAGGTTCTGCGCGAAAAGCGCCCCGACAGCCGGGTTGTGGTTCTGACCGGGTACGGGGCGATTGCGACCGCAGTCGCCGCGGTAAAAATCGGCGCAACCGATTATCTGTCGAAACCCGCCGACGCCACCGACATCACCAATGCGCTGCTGGCCAAGGGTGACGAATTGCCCCCGCCGCCGGAAAACCCGATGAGCGCGGACCGCGTGCGTTGGGAGCACATCCAGCGGGTTTATGAGCTGTGTGACCGCAATGTCAGCGAAACGGCGCGGCGGCTGAACATGCACCGCCGGACCTTGCAGCGGATACTGGCGAAGCGTAGTCCGCGTTGAGACTATAACCTAATCACCGCAAAAACCCCACTCAGCGTCACTGAAGGGAGCACTTTATTTCAGCGCAAAGCTGCTGTGTCAGGTGACGATAACCGATTGGATTGGGGTGTAGGCCGTCCGATGTCCACTTGTCGATGTTATTACTATACCCGGGAGGGGAGTTGAGAAACGTGCAGTTTCCCATTTCCAAGCAAGTTTGTTGTGCTGCAATGTTGTAGGCGGTTCGAAACGTTTCGTTTTCGATAGTCCAAGTTTCGCTGGCGACAGGCAGAACGGCACGCCAGATCAATCTGTCTACGGAGGTGAACACATCCGCTAACTGCTTAACATATTTCGGAACCTCCTCCAGAGGTGCGTCGTTCAGGGCGTCATTAACCCCAACACCCAAGTACCAGACCGGAACATGAGTGATGAGCTCCGGGTGCACCCTTGCTATTAAGCCTTGGGTTGTGTCCCGACTGATTCCCAGATTCAATGCGTTTGAAACGATGTTGCTGGTTAGCCATCCCTCGATGATGGAATCACCAATAAATGCGATTTGAATATTCGGTGACGCGAGAGCTTGGGAAATCGGTCGTTTGTGCAGCCACACCATTGTCTGATAGTGTTTAGTTTCTGTGACGGGAGTATGCGCTCCGGTAAGCTTGCGTACTGTCTTCGCCAGATACCCAGTTCTGATCAACACGGCTGCTAGCGCCAGGATCAGCACCAAATTTGTTGCAAGCAAGATCCGGTTCCCAATCGGCCGTTTCGCGCTCATTTCACCATTTCCTTTAGCTGTTCAGGTTGCACGTCGCTAAAGTAGCGCGAGAAGCACTGTGTGCCGATCTGTGTAGGCTTTCCTTACTTCGACCGGTGGTCTCAGCGTGATCTCCAATCCCTCCATCACCGCTTTATCCGGGCGACCAAAGAATTTCGTTGCCTCAGCGTCAGAAAACCCTGCGATCTGGGTGGCCTCCATCCAGGCGCTGATCTTGTCGGCCTTCTTGATCTGCCGTTTCACCGCTTTTGGCACCTCAGCGGGCAGGCCGAACCGGATGTGGATCGCCGCCGCCAACCGGTCATCCAGCGCGCCGTAACCGGGGCCCACGGCAGATTTGACCGGCGAAATCATGTCGCCGATCACGTATTCCGGCGCATCATGTAACAGGGCTGCCAGCCGCCATTTGACGGGTGTCTTGGGCGCAATTCTTCCGAAGAGTTCCTCAACCAATAGGGAATGCTCGGCCACGGAATAGGCGAAATCGCCGCGTGTCTGCCCGTTCCAACGTGCCACAAAAGCAAGCCCATGCGCGATATCTTCGATCTCGATATCCACCGGGGTCGGGTCCAGCAGATCCAGCCGACGCCCCGATAACATGCGCTGCCATGCCCTGGGTTGTGTTGCCATTTTGCTATGCCTCGCCTGACCGGACGCGATTGCGCCATATTTTTGTGCTATGATGTACCTGTCTGGATCACTTGCTGCCAACAGTTTCTTGAGCATTTGTGCTTTGAAACGGCGCGCCATGATCCCGACATCAAAACCGAGGGGGGCACATGCTTCTCCCGGTGTGCTCCTCTCGACCGTGAAACGCGAAACGATAGGAGTTTGTCATGTTCAAGCGTTTATTCGCCATTGCCCTGACCTTTGGAATGGCCGCGACCGCCCCACCAGCCTTTGCCCGGAGTTGTGCAGAGCGCGACGACATCGTCACCAAATTGCAGGAAAACTATGCCGAGGAATTGGCCTTTGGCGGCCTGCAAAAGACGCGCGACGCGCAGTCTGTGATGGAGGTTTGGGCCTCGAAGGAAACGGGCAGCTATACCGTTTTGGTTACCAATGCGAACGGAATCAGTTGTATTGTTGCCGTTGGCACCGATTTTTTTGAAGCGATACCAAAGATAAAAATCGAAGGCACGCCAAGCTGAAAGCGGCCACCAGGCTTCCGGTAACAGTCTTCAAAGTTGCCACCTGCCCCAAGGAGTGCTAGGGGCAGCCGGGACTGTGATTTACCGAAAATGGAGCGCCAGATGGCCGTGGACTATATCGTTAAAGACATTTCGCTGGCCGGGTTCGGCCGCAAGGAATTGGACATTGCCGAAACCGAGATGCCGGGCTTGATGTCCCTGCGTACGGAATATGGGGAAAGCAAACCTCTGACAGGTGCGCGTATCGTTGGATCGCTGCACATGACTATCCAGACAGCTGTTCTGATTGAAACGCTGGTTGCGCTGGGCGCGGATGTGCGCTGGGCGTCGTGCAACATCTTCTCGACCCAGGACCATGCAGCAGCCGCGATTGCCGAGGCAGGCATTCCCGTCTTCGCCATCAAGGGTCAGACGCTGGAAGAGCATTGGGATTACCTGGATAAATCCTTCTTGTTCGAAGACGGCCCGAACATGATCCTCGACGATGGTGGCGACGCGACCCTGTACATCCTGCTGGGTGCACGTGCGGAAGCGGGCGAAGACATCATCCCAGTTCCGGGTTCGGAAGAGGAAGAGGTGATCAAGAAGCAGATCGCCAAGCGCATGGCGGCAAGCCCCGGCTGGTTCACCAAGATGCGTGACCAGATCCAAGGCGTTTCCGAGGAAACCACCACCGGCGTGAACCGCCTGTATCAACTGGTGAAAGACGGCCACCTGCCTTTCCCGGCGATCAACGTGAATGACTCGGTCACAAAGTCGAAATTCGACAATAAATACGGCTGTAAGGAATCGCTGGTTGACGGTATTCGCCGCGCCACCGACACAATGATGGCCGGTAAGGTTGCCGTGGTTTGCGGCTATGGCGACGTCGGCAAGGGCTCAGCCGCCAGCTTGCGTGGCGCGGGTGCGCGCGTGAAGGTGACCGAAGTTGACCCGATCTGCGCGCTGCAGGCTGCGATGGATGGGTTCGAAGTAACCCTGCTGGAAGACGAAGTTGCCAGCGCGGATATCTTCATCACCACCACCGGCAACAAGGACGTGATCCGCATCGAGCATATGCGCGAGATGAAGGACATGGCCATCGTCGGCAATATCGGGCACTTCGACAACGAGATTCAGGTGGCCAGCCTGAAGAACCACAAGTGGACCAATATCAAGGAGCAGGTGGACATGATCGAGATGCCTTCGGGCAACCGTCTGATCCTGCTGTCTGAAGGCCGCCTTCTCAATCTTGGCAACGCCACAGGTCACCCGTCTTTTGTGATGTCGGCCTCGTTCACCAACCAGGTTCTGGCACAGATCGAGCTGTTCACCAAAGGTGATCAGTACGAGAACAAGGTCTACATCCTGCCCAAGCATCTGGATGAGAAGGTCGCCCGCCTGCATCTGGATCGCATCGGCGTGAAGCTGACGAAGCTGGATGCGGATCAGGCCGCGTACATTGGTGTCAAACCAGAAGGTCCATACAAACCGGAACACTACCGCTACTGATTGTCGTCTGACGATGACACAGAATAACGGACGCCGCCAGTTTCTTTACTCGGCGGCGTTCTTTGTTTTCAGGGTTCTGGTTGTGGTGATCGTGCTGGGTGGCGGTGGCTGGGTGCTGTTGGCGCATCCAAAGACACCGGTGCCATCTCACTGGAACCCATTGCATGACCTTAAAGTCAGCGCGCCGGTCACGCCGGTCACCAGGTATCAACTGAACCGGGCCTTGGCAGATGAAACCCAGTGTCGGGCTACATTGACCGAAGCAGGCGTTCATTTCGAGGCGATGGAGGATCTGGTCATTGATCAGAACTGTGGCATTGCCGCACGGGGTCTACTGACCCGGCTGGCCACTTCGCACATCGAAGCCGTTGAAACCAGTTGCGCCACAACATTGCGGCTGACGATGTGGGAACACCATGTCGTGCAGCCGGCTGCGTACGAACTGCTTGGAACCGGTATTGCCCGTTTGCGCCATGTCGGAAGTTACAATTGCAGGCGCATGCGCACCCTGAAGGGTGAAAATAACGGATGGAGCAGCCATGCCCGTGCGGACTCGATCGATATCATCGGTGTGGAGACGACCGATGGCCGCGTACTGACCCTGTTAAATGGCAGGCAGGGTACCGGACCCGAACCCGCATTCCTGCGGCAAATCTGGCGGGGCGCGTGCGACTGGTTTCGTGTGGTTCTAGGCCCGGACTTCAATCGCTTGCACGCGGATCATTTTCACCTGCAAGGTTCGGGCTGGGGGTATTGCAGATAGGTCTTGCATCCTGTGCTTTCCAGTCCCGGTTAAGGGGGAGGAAACGCAATATTTTATCCTTTTGGGCTGACCTGTGACACGTCTAGTCTCGGCTATCGGTGATTGGTGCCGGATTAACGGATAAAGGAGATTGGGACATGGGCAAGCGCGACGAGTTGATCGCCAAATACGCTGAAGATCTGAAAAACAAATGTGGGATGAACCCCGATATGGACCTGCTGACCAAGGTCACAATCGGTTGCGGTCCGGCAATATATGACGCAGATGCGGCAACTGTTGCAGCCAGCCAGGCGCCCGAGTTGGAAACCGTCAAGAACAACTTCCTGATCAAGAAACTGGGCCTGTCAGATGGTCCCGAGCTGATGGCAGCGATCAACAAAGCCATGGAAACTTATGGCATGTCCGAGCGCAACAAATACCGCGCCGTGGTCTATTACATGCTGACCAAGCATTTCGGGAAAGAAGCCGTTTACGGCTGATCTTACCGCGCAATCCTAAAACGCCTGCCGTCTTTCCGGCAGGCGTTTCGTATTTGAGTTGTTTTTTAAGGACTTGGCGTTTGAAACGCTGCGCGCGGTTGGGCTAAGGTCAATCCGTGACCAGGACGGTCAGAACCAGATATTTCCATACGCGTGTGGTGAGTAGGGAGCACGCGGGGGTAGGGAAGGTTCTGTATCGTCAGAGCCTTCCCTCATTACTCATCGGAACTCTTTAAGAATACGCGCGATGAGGTTTTCTGCGTTGTCAGGTTGAACGGTTGAATTGTCGTCCGCATTTCCGCCGATGCCTTCCAGATAAACCTCGATCCGCCCCGGGCGCGTCTTGCTGCCCGAGCTTGTGAAGTCCCGTGCAATACCCCCCAGTGCATCGGCGGCCATCGCGGCGTTTTCGGCGTCATCGGGGTGATAAAACCGGACCTGGGTTTCTCTGACCCGGTATCCCACCCGAGCTGTTGCCACCACTGTTGCCTGACCTCGGACAAGCAGTTCCAACGCCCGGTTGCTGGTCTCTTGCGAAACTCTCGACGGTACAAAAAGCGAGACCTCAAGATCAATGATCGGCGTCACAAGAAGCGGTTTCACCTCGGCGTAGGGCGGGTTGGCGGGTGTGTCGATCTCTTGCGGAACGGGATCATTGGTTATCTGTGATATCTGCGATAATCCGCCCTTGTTCAGCGGATTGGGATTGCGAAGTCGTGGATCATACAAGGCAGGAATCGCGGCTTGAATGCCTGAGGCGATCGCGGCGGCCAACGTGGGTTCCATCCGGGCAGGAATGAAAATCTTGGGCGGCGTCAAGGAAATCTCCGGCTTCTCCGTTACCGCTTCGGGATTCGGGCCGGTTGCAAACTCGCTTTCCGGCATGACAGTGTTTTCCGGTTCCTGGGAAAGGGTTACACTGGATTGATCCAAAACAACCGGATCGACTGACTCGCTATTTGGCTTGTCCAAGGGTTCGCTGACGTCAGCGGGTATTGAGAGAGGCTCAGGCTCAGGGGGCCCTGAAACCAACAGATCCTCTGGTATAGGGGCGTCTTTCGGGTCCGGCAGGCTGGTGGCCGCGGCCTCAGGCGGTTCTTCGGGGGCCAGAAAGGTTTCAGAAAGCGCATTCAGAACGGCCTGATCTTCTGCGTCTGCGGTTGGCCAGTCATCTAAAAGATTTGCAATGACCCATTGCAAGGCGGCCCCGCACAAAAGGGCAACCAGTACTAACGCGACCCGAGTTTTCCGTTTTTTTCTGACGCGTGGCTTGTCCAGATTTAGCGAGCGGACCCGTTCGGAAACGATCTGCTCAGTATCTGTATCGTCCGGTGGGGGCAGAACGTCCGATTGCGCAGAGGTCGAAGCAGGTTCTTTCAGCGCCTCTTCTTGCGCCCCCGCAAGCACCGACGCGCGCTTCTCCCGCGCCTCTTTGAGGCGCGCTTCCCAGGTTCTCGTGCTTTTCGCAGCAACGGTGTTATCGAGTGTCCCGTTGCCGTTTTCAGTGTCAGACACGGGGTTCAAACTTTCAAAACATATCGAATTTATCCGAACAACACCAAGCGGTTACGACCAGAGCAATTATAACCTTCAGGTCCCTACCCGGCGTAGCCCTTGGAAACATAACACCTTGCCGGGCGTTTGAGAAGTTTTGCACCTTGTACAGGACGGCAGGTCAATCCGGCTGCGTTTCACCCAAGGCGCATATCGCCTTCCATTGATCGTCAGTTACCGGCTGCACCGATAAACGAGAGTTTTTCACCAACACCATTTCGGCAAGCCGTTCGTCGGCCTTGATCTGGTCCAGTGTCACGGGTTTGGAAAAGGACCGGACGGCCTTGATATCCACGCATTCCCAGCGCTCATCATCGGTGGAATTGTCGGGATGTGCCTCGGCGCATACTTCGACAATACCAACAACTGACTTGTCCTTTTGAGAGTGGTAGAAGAACCCCCAATCCCCAATGGCCATCTGACGCATGAAATTGCGCGCCTGATAGTTGCGCACACCGTCCCATTCCTCGCCCTTATCCCCCTTGGCCATTTGCTGTTCCCAGCTCCAGGTCGAAGGTTCGGACTTGAATAGCCAATATGCCATCAGCCGATCACCTTTTTCCAGGGAATCAGTTCAACCGACTGGAACAATCCAGCCTTCGCATAGGGGTCATTATCTGCCCAGTTTTGCGCAGCAGCCAGATCTTCGACGTCGAGCACAACCAGCGAACCGATCATGGCGTCGCCATCCAACAGCGGCCCTGCCTGCGATACAACACCCGTTTCTTCGATATAGGCCAGATGGGCCGCGCGATTGTCCAACCGGGTTTGCAGTGCCCCGGCTTTGTCACGGGCGATGAGTGCGATCAGCATGTTATTCCTCCTTGAGTGGGCGATTGAGCAGGTTTTGGATGGCCTCGGTCACACTGTAGGCACCATGGCTCAGATCCGCCACCGTTGTACTGATGGGCATGTCCAGCCCTTCCTTGACGGCAATCTCTGACATGGCGCGCGCGGTGGCGACGCCTTCGACGGTAGTATGTTGGTCAAATGGTTGGTTCAGACCCAAACTAAGGCCAAAACGGTAGTTTCGGGACAGCTCTGAGGAACAGGTCAACACCAGATCTCCAAGCCCGGACAAGCCCATCAGAGTGTCAGGACGCGCGCCACGCAGGGCGGCAAAGCGCTGCATTTCCGCAAAACCGCGAGTCATCAACGCGGCCCGGGCGCTGTCCCCCAGCCCCGCGCCGATTGCTGCGCCGCAACCGATGGCTATGATGTTCTTCAGCGCCCCGCCAAGTTCAGCACCTATGGTGTCAGTGGTCCGATAGAGGCGCAGGTTCGCAGTGGCCAGCTCGGTCTGCAATGTTTTGCCAAGATTCGTATCACCGCAAGCCAGCGTTAACGCAGTGGGCAAACCGCGCGCTATGTCATCAGCAAAACTGGGTCCTGTCAGCAAAGCGATCGAGGCATCGGAGACAACATCCCTGATGACCGCAACGGGCCCGAGACCAGAATCCAACTCTATCCCCTTACAGCAAGCGACCAGTGTCTTGCCGTGCAGCACCGGGGCGTGATCTTGCAAGGCGCTGCGCAATTGCTGCATAGGAACGGCCAAAAGCAGAATGTCAGCCTTCGACGCCTCAGCGATATTTGCGGTTACGGCGATGTTCGTGCGTAAGGAAACACCAGGCAGCATGGTGGAGTTTTCGCGCGTCTCATGCATCTGCCGCGCCTGATCGGCGTTTCTGGACCACAGCGTTACTGGCCCGTTGCCTGATAGCGAGATTGCCAAAGCGGTACCAAACGCACCGGATCCCAGGACAGATACGTTCATGCCTTGGCCCCTTTCTTACCGCTGCCCAGCATTGCCGGGCTGCGTTGATCGAGCGGCCAGCGGGGACGGGCAGTCAGGTCCAGACCGTCGCGCGCGCCGGTGCGAAAGCGTTCAAGACCCGCATAGGCAATCATCGCGGCATTGTCCGTGCACAAAGCCAGCGGAGGTGCCGTAAACCGGGCACCTTGTTGTGCGCAAACAGACTCTAACGCTGCCCGAATGGCCGAGTTGGCAGCCACCCCACCTGCAACCGCGACAACGGGATCAGCAGGATTGTGATCAAGATACAGATCAATCGCGCGGCGGGTTTTCTCGGCCAATGTGTCCACTATGGCCTGCTGGAATCCTGCGCACAGATCAGCTCGGTCCTGACGGGTCAGCCCACCCTTGTCGGCCACGATTTGGTCGCGCATTCGCATCAGGGCTGTTTTCAGCCCCGAGAAGGACAAGTCACAGCCGGGCCGGTCCAGCAGTGGCCTGGGAAAGCGGAACCGCTGGGGATCGCCATCACGGGCCTCAGCCTCGACAGACGGGCCGCCGGGTTGCGGCAGTCCCAGCAGGCGAGCGGTCTTGTCAAAGGCTTCCCCAGGTGCGTCGTCGATTGTACCGCCCAGGCGGGTAAACTGCTCGGGGCTATGGGCGATCAGGTATTGGCAATGGCCGCCCGACACCAGAAGCATGAGGTAAGGGAAGGCGATGCCGTCCGTCAGGCGGGGTGTCAGGGCGTGACCGGCAAGATGATTGACGCCAATCAGCGGCAAGCCCGTGGCGGCGCTCAGCCCTTTGGCGCACATGACACCGGACATGACCCCTCCGATCAGACCGGGCCCGGCGGTGACGGCAATGGCGTCCATGTCGCGAAGTGACAGACCGGCGGCCTCCAGTGCCTGCATGACACAGACATCCAGCTTCTCGGCATGCGCACGGGCCGCAATCTCGGGTACGACACCGCCAAAGGCGCTGTGCAGATCGGTTTGACCGTGCACCACAGAAGACAGGATCTCGGCTTTGGCACCTTCGGTCTGGCGCACGACAGCTGCGGCTGTGTCGTCACAGCTGCTTTCCAAACCCAATACGGTAAGTGTTTGCACCATCACCCTGATCCGTTGCATCATGTATATACGGCGGGGTATCACCCTGCGCGGATGCAAACAATCCTGAAGGGTCAAGGCGCCACACGTTGTTTTTGTTGATGACCCGCCCTCGCTCCGCCTCGGAAAGGTTTGTCGAGCAGTTGCCAACCCGCGTCAGATCTCGGGTACAGGCCATCTATTCGCCGATTATGGAAATCCGGTCTCTGCCAGATGCGGTGGACACCAAGGGTGTAAAGGGATTGATCTTTACATCGGCTAATGCGGTAAATGCGGCGGTTTCGAAAGGTGTTGACCGCACTCTGCCGGCCTATTGCGTGGGGCCCGCAACAACCGGTACCGCGAAAGGGTATGGGTGGCAGGCCAAGATGGTCGGAACCACGGCAGAAGAATTGGTTGGGCATCTGCTCAAGCATCGGCCCAAAAGCCCGCTTTTGCACCTGCGGGGTGAACATACACGGGGTAATATCGCTGGCCGCCTGACCGAATCTGGTCTGACCGTTCGGGAACAGCCAGTCTATCAGCAGCGGTTGTTGCCGCTAACACCCGAGGCCACCGAGGCCGCCGAAGGAAATCTGCCGATAATTGCTCCGCTTTTCTCGCCGCGCACGGCGCGACATTTTGCCGATATCTGGGCCGGATCAGCCCCCCTTTGGCTGGTTGCGATCAGCCAGGCTACGGCTGATCCCCTTTATTCTTTGGACTATGAGCACCTGAAGATTGCAAAACATCCGACACCGAAGAAAATGCGTAAAGCTGTTAAAAAGCTTGTGAAACATGTGTTGCGGGTTGAGGGTGGCGAGGTCCCCGATTAACTTAACCTGGGCTGTTATTCATCTGAATTTGGATTCGATAAGGGGAATATTGCGGTGGCTGGTAAGAAGAAATCCGATCAAAAGCCGGTGGAACCCCTCCTAGCAGATGATGCAGTTGAAACTGATCTGCGGCAGGAAGATACGCCTGTTGACCCGGCTGAACCTGTAGAAGAAGACCTGTCCGAAGCCGAAGCCGAAGCCGAAGCCGAAGCCGAAGCCGAAGCCGAAGCCGAAGCCGAAGCCGAAGCCGAAGCCGAAGCCGAAGCCGAAGC
>NZ_JBQFXM010000025.1:0-30042 GCF_056540845.1 Ruegeria sp. AL2 | reverse complement strand
CGCGCTGCCTTGTTTGCCATGGCGACTGTTGCCAGCCGGAACGGCTTGTCAGCGATGATCTTGGCAGTCCAGAGATCGACCTTCTCGGGTGAGCGTTTCGCCATGACCGCGCGCGATGTCATGCTCACGACCAAAAGTTTGCGAATGTAACGATCGCCTTGCTTTGTGATCTTGCCCAGCTTCTCCTTGCCGCCGCTCGACTTGTTGAGCGGGGTGAGGCCCAGCCATGCGGCCAGATCTCTTCCTGTCCGAAACTGATGCGCGTCACCGATTGTGGCGACAATTGCTGACGCTGTGATCGGCCCGATGCCAGGCATGCGCATCAATCGGCGTGCATCTGCACTCAGCAATGCATGTTGCTCGATCATCTTCGAATAGCCGTCGATGCGTTCATTCAGGCCGATGAACTGATAGCACTGTATGCCAAGCATGCCGTTCGCGATTTCAGGCATGTCGGGATGCTCGCCGCTCAGATGGCGCTTCGCAAAAGCCGTCACCGCTTCGATCCCGATGGGCAATATTTGCCCAAACTCGCGCAATAGGCTGCGGATCATGTTGGCCAACTGTGTGCGCTGTCGGACGGCCAGGTCGCGCGTTCTGTGAATGGATAATATGGCCTGCTGGTCTTCCGTCTTGAAATCTACGAAACGCATTGTCGGACGGCGGACCGCCTCGCAAATCGCTTCTGCGTCGACAGCATCGTTTTTTCCGCGCTTAACATATGGTTGACATATCCGGCAGGCATGAGCTTCACATCATGCCCGAGCTTGCGCAGCTGACGACCCCAATGATGGGATGAACCGCAGGCTTCCATGCCAACCGTGCACGGTGGCAGTGTCTCAAAAAACGCCAGCAGCTTCGCGCGTTTGATCGCCTTGTTGAAGATGACGCGGCCGCTCTCCGAAATGCCGTGTACTTGAAAAGCATCCTTGGCCAGATCGAGGCCGACGGTCTTTACTGTCATTGGGTGGCTCCTTTCCTAGCAGTCTTTGACAACTGCACTTTGGCACATTCGATGCCGGTGGAGCAGGAGCCACCCACCTCATCCGGTTTGGGCCGTCCTCATCGGAGCCAGCCAGCCGGGCGATCAGATGCTGCGTTTGCTCCGAGGTCGGCAGTGAGCCCAGAGCGGCAGATGCTGCACCAGCCAGGAATGGCAGCAGTGCGCAAATGTTGACTCTACAACGCTGAACGAACGGCGCACACTGGACTTTGATCACACTCTCACTCACTGAGGTGCAGAATTCTCCAAACCGGTCGATTACCGAATTCGCAGTTGGTAAAAAAGTTTACGTTTTGACTGTCATCTCCGGTACTAGTCACTCGGTCAAAAGAGCCGAAAGCTCATCCGCCCCTTTTTGCAGTATTCCCAGAAACGACATCAGACTGTTGACGTCATGACGTTGTGTCGGCGCGTGAACCGAAAGCGTGCCTACCAATCGGCCTTGCCCATCCTGAACGGGTACAGCTAGGGCAGTCATTCCGGTCATGAATTCCTCGTCATCGGTGGAATAACTATTCTCAGTGATACGTTGGATCTCCGCTCGCAGCGACTTGGGATCAGTCAGTGAGCGCTCCGTCTGAGGTTGTAGATTTCCCGCTGAAAGAAAACCGCCCAGCGTTTTTTGCCGAAGTGTGGACAGGTACATCTTGCCGCTGGCCGTACAATGGAAGGGTACCTGAGTACCAACCGGAAGTTGAATCCGCAGTGGCCACTTCGTTTCCACCCGGTCCAGATAGATCATCCCCTCTCGGTCTGGAATGGCGAGATTGCAGGTTTCACCAACCTGCTCGGCGACGCTGCGCAAGATCGCCAGACGCGCCGTACGCAGGTGCTCGGAAGACATCGTATTGACCGAAAGCAATCGCAGCCGGTGTCCAGGGCCGTATGAACGCCCATCCAGATCGCGCTGCAGGAAGCCCTCGGCTTCTGCGGTTTGCAACAGGCGGTGGATGGTTGGCTTGGCCAGGCCCAGTGACTCGATCAGGTCTGACGGTTTGACGGCGACCCCGCGTCGCGCAACCTCCTCAAGGATGAGAAGAAGGCGCAAGTTGGTCGGTATCTGTGTCTCTTTATCTTGTGTTTCCGTTGCGGCCATTCCTTAACAGTCTAGTTATTTGGCAGCAGGATCAAGGCCAGATCGGGCACAAGTGACACCAAAATCCACACCGACAGCAATGCGACCAGATAAGGTACTGTGTACCGCAGCAGCCGGAAATAGGGCACTCCGGTCACGCCAGTGGCCACATACAGGTTTAAGCCATATGGCGGAGTGATGAACCCGATAGACGCCCCCACGAGGAAGATCACTGAGAAATGGATCGGATCAATTCCAACTGACGCCGCAATCGGGGCAAGGATCGGGGCCAGAATGATCGTCACAGGCAGGCTTTCCAGCACCATGCCCGAGAAGAAGACGATCACCATCGAGGTGAACAGAACCGCATGGTACCCACCCATTGAGGTTACGAAATCCCCAATGGTCTGCTGTGCGCCAAGCAAGGACAGGATCTGCTGCATCACCACCGAAATCGCGATCAGCGGTGCAAGAATTCCGGTGATCTGGGCCGAACGGATCACGATCGATGGGATCTCGGGGATAGTAAACCCTTCGACTACGAACATCTCGGCATAGCTCTTCTCGGTCGGCGAAATATCATTCCGCGCGCCCATGATCCGGTTGATCGGATAGCTGACCAATCCTGCGATCACACAGAATCCAACCGTCACGCCCGCTGCTTCGGTCGGAGAGAATTTGCCCGTATAGATGCCCCAAAGCACCAGTCCAATTGCGAAGAACCCAAGCCATGCACCAAAGGCGGTTTTCAACACTCGGTTCAGCTGTAACGGGATCAGATGCCCCCAACCGTTTATGCGGCAAATGATCCAGCACGCGAATTGCATGCCAAAGACCATCAGTGCCCCCGGAAGGATGCCTGCAACGAACAGTTCGGAAATCGGCAGGTTCATAAGAAATCCGTAGACGATAAAGATAATCGACGGAGGAATGATGATGCCCACCGTACCACCCGCCGCCGCTGTGGCCGCGCTGAAACGTTCGTCATAGCCGCCTTTCACCATCTCGGGATGCAGCATTGAGCCAATGGTTGCTGTCGTCGCCGAGTTGGATCCTGAGATTGCTGCGAACAACCCACAGGCGCCAAGCGAGGCCATCGCCAGCCCGCCGCGTATCCAGCCCAGACAGGCATAGGCGAAATCGCTGAGACGCCGCGCAATACCCGATTTGTTGATCAGGTCTCCGGTCAGGATGAACAGTGGCATCGCCAACAGGGCAAAACCCTTGTTGAACACGTTCAGCAATTCGGCACCCATGTTGTCCAGCGTCAGGCCAAGGACAAATGAACAGCCTATGACCCAATAACCGATGACCAACAGGACCGGCACGCCCAACATGAACAGAAAAGTGACCCCAAGCGAGATCAGTGTGACCATGGTTCCATCTGTCATCAGTCTGCTCCGATCACGGCCTGCTTGATCAGCGGCTCACCTGTTTTCCAGTTGTGCAGATCGTCGGCGAGGTTTTGAAACACCCGACCGACCATCAGAAAGAACGACAGTGGTGCGGCCAGAAGGAACCACCACTGCATGATATTGTCAGTCCCCAGAACGATCTGAAAGTTCGATGCCGAAAGGGCGACTAGCCGGGACGTGGTCACGATGACGATCACTGCGAATATGAACCACAGCAAGGCGTCAAGGATCAGGCAGGCCAATTGACCACTGCGCGGCATGGCAGAGCGGAATTCGCTAAAGCTCAGATGTGTACGTAGGCGGACGTTATACGAGGCCCCGAACCACGCCATCACCATGAACAGCAGCGGCGGAATAGTGGTCGACCAGGGCTCTTGATCGTTGAACACGAACCGGTCGATCACGCCCCAAAAGATGATCAAGGCAATGGCAAGGTAGGAATACACCATTACCGATCGTTCCAGATGCCGTTCAATGAAGGGCACGGCCCGATAGATCAGCATGATCACGAACCCGCCCAGAGCCGAGACAATCGCGCCCAACACCCAGGTCGCGTCGGATTCCAGTGCGGATTGAATCTCGAACGAATCCTGGCTGAGAAAGGCGCTGAAAATTGCGCCTATGTCTGCCCAAAACGACATGTACCCCGTCCTCCCAGTCGGTAATTGGATGAACCGGCCCGCCTGGGGCCGGTTCGTGTAAGTTTATCAGGCTTCGCCCTTCCACCAACGGCGCGGCTCGACATTTTCCGGTAGTGTATCGGCTGGAATCTCACGCGCGATGTCATAGATTTCCTGATAGGTATCGATGCCACCTGCCCATTTGTTCAGGCGTTCACGCCATTGCGCCCAGGGCTCGGGGTTGTAGTTTGGGGCGCACATTTCCTCGGCCAGTTTGATCTGATCATCCGCCAGAAATGCCGGGCGCACGCCGTTTTCGGCAAAGATCGTGTCAGGCAGTTGCGGGTCCGAGAAGCCCACGGTGTTCAACAGCGCCGCCTCATTCGCGCCCTGAATCAGCGCCTGCGTAAAGTACGAAGATTCCATCACAGCATCCTGTAACTCGCCGCTCAGCCCATCAAACACCTTTGCTGACATTGAGGTATGTTCGGTTCCGCAGAAGAATTTCAGGTTCACTGACTGCGAGACCACCGGCGCCATGTTGGCATAGGCAACGGCCGAGGCCCATGTTTCGGCCCCGTCGATCAGACCAGTCTTGAGCGCGTCCAGAGTCTCTTCCCATGCCACCGGCACCGGGTTCAGGTTCAATAACTGCATCGCAATCCGGCCCAACTGCGTGCCGGTCACGCGGTTTTTGGTGCCAAACAGTTCTTCCAGTTTGGTGACGGTCGGTTTGTCTGAAAAGGTCGATCCCATTTGCAGACCGCGCAATTCGCAATGAGTGAACAGGAACTTCAGCCCATGCCGTTTCTCCAGCGGATCACGCAGGATGCGCTGGCTCGCCGGGCTGTAGAAGAAATGATACTGTGCCGCGCGACTGGGGAACATATACGCGTAATCCAGCACGTTCAGATAGGGCGCACCGCCGGCAGAGTTCTGGGTCGATGCCGCATAGATGTCGACGATACCCTGCTGTGTCTTCTCAACACAGCTCAACTGTCCGCAGATCTGATTGTCACCGATGAATTCAATCCGAATCTCGCCATCCGTTCGCTCTTCCAGATCCCGTGCGAACTCGATTGCGCCTGCGCGTTCAATCAGCAGGTTGCGGGTGTTGAAGCCCGACGCGCCGAATTTCAGCGTGTGCTTCGGTTCTTTCGAAAAGCGTTTCTCGTAAGTTGATTCGGCAGCCTGTGCCAGATTCGCCAGGCTCATTGCGCCACCGAACCCGCCTGCTGCCAATAAGGTCGAGCTCATGCCGTAACGGCCCGCAACTCGGAAGAAATTCCGACGCGAAATACCACTTAGTTTCCGACCAATCTCCATTGCTTACCTCCCTGATCACAATTATTGAGACGTTTTGTATCAAAAAAGGCTAGTATAATTCGATCAACTTGCATAGAGTTTTTTTCAGCAACTTTCGGAGGAGGCAGTCATGGAGGTGGATTATGCGGTTGTTGGCGCGGGGTCTTCGGGCTGTGTCATTGCCAATCGGCTAAGCGCTGATCCCAATACGACGGTTGCGCTGCTTGAGGCTGGTGGCCGCGATACGAACCCGTGGATTCACATCCCTGTTGGCTATTTCAAAACAATGCACAATCCATCGGTCGACTGGTGTTATCGGACCGAACCCGATCCCGGCCTGAACGGTCGATCCATCGATTGGCCACGCGGTAAGGTGCTGGGTGGGTCATCCTCTTTGAATGGGTTGCTATATGTGCGCGGCCAGAAAGAGGATTACGACCGTTGGCGTCAGATGGGCAACGAAGGTTGGGGCTGGGAGGACGTGTTGCCACTGTTCAAACGCTGCGAGGATCAAGAGCGCGGCGAGGATGAATTCCACGGTGTCGGTGGACCTTTGTCTGTGTCCAACATGCGCATCCAACGTCCCATCTGCGACGCATGGGTCGCTGCAGCGCAGGCCGCAGGTTATCCGTTCAATCCAGACTACAACGGGGCCGAACAAGAGGGCGTCGGGTACTTTCAGTTGACCACCCGCAATGGTCGACGCTGCAGCGCAGCCGTGGCGTATCTAAAACCTATCCGGGGTCGTCAGAACCTCAACATCATTACCAATGCCTTGGTAGCGCGGGTGGTTTTAGAAGGGAAAAAGGCAACCGGACTGGTTTATCGGGATCGTTCGGGTGCTGAACAAACTCTAAAAGTCCGGCGCGAGATCATTCTGTCCGGTGGGGCGATCAATTCCCCCCAAATTCTGATGTTGTCGGGAATCGGAGACCCAGATCATCTAAAGGAAAACGGTATCGAACCGCTGCACGCCCTGCCGGGTGTCGGCAAGGGTTTGCAGGATCACTTACAGGCGCGGCTTGTGTTTAAATGTAACGAGCCGACTTTGAATGACGAAGTCCGCAGCCTGTTCAATCAGGCGCGAATTGCCCTGAAATACGCGCTGTTCCGCGCAGGCCCGATGACCATGGCCGCCAGCCTTGCCACCGGTTTCATGAAAACCCGCCCCGAGGTTGAAACCCCCGACATTCAGTTTCACGTCCAACCCTGGTCCGCTGACAGTCCTGGCGAGGGAGTGCATCCGTTTTCAGCGTTCACGATGTCGGTGTGCCAACTGCGCCCGGAAAGCCGCGGAGAATTGCGGTTGAACGGTCCCGATCCGTCTAAACACGTCAAAATCGTCCCTAACTACCTGTCCACGGAAACAGATTGCAAAACGATCGTCGATGGCGTGAATATCGCACGTGGGATTGCCAAACTGGCCCCTCTGGCTTCAAAAATTTCCGAGGAATTTCGACCGACGGCAGAGCTGAGTTGCGACGATTACGAAGGCACGCTAGATTGGGCCAGATCCAACACCGCATCAATCTATCACCCAACCGGAACTTGCGCGATGGGAAGCAATGGCATGTCCGTTGTCGACGCAAAACTAAATGTGCATGGAATAAAGAACCTAAGGGTAGCTGATTGCTCCATTATGCCGGATATCGTCAGTGGCAACACTAATGCGCCAGCAATTATGATAGGCGAAAAGGCAAGCGACTTGATAAGTGCAGATGCCTGACAGTCCCTCCGTCTTGTCCGCATGCCATGCAAAATGCCCAAAACACTCGCAACCGATGGATCAGTGCGCCATTCGCGCAAGCTCAAGCTGTTTGGTCGGTGGAGTCTGGTCGCAACTTGCGCTTTGCCTAACTCATGACTCATGAGTCATGACTGACAGTGATCTGGGAGCGACCATTGGTCAATGATCTGTGGAGCATCTAGCGCAGGGACTTAACACCACACCAACCTCGCGAAGCATGCATAAGCGGACGCGGACGCTTTCCTAAAGTTCAACTCTTAACGTCCGCTTTCCTATTTTTAGGCGTACAAGTACTGCACTTGCTGAGATAGACATACACAGCCCTGGGTCGCGAACTTGAATGTTCCCTAATTGTCTGGGTGCGGACACTGCGTCGGTGAACGCTATTGGCTGCTAAGTCCCGCAGAACGTGAGTTCGAATCGACGGAAACTTCGCAGTTGCAGCGAACGTCCGGAATGCGGGCTGCGGCTGCAGCATCGGAGCTGGACAGTCAAGGGCAGCTCTGGGGCCGTCCCTAACGGCCGCAAGTCTGGTCGTGGCCAACGCGATGGTGCACTAACGTATGGCGACCTTGAGCCCAATGTTCACATTCGCAACCGCCATATCTTCGCGAAATTCTACGGCTTTCAAACCTTAAGAGTTGTTGGAACGAATAAATTTTCATTCGAATCTGGCAGCCAAGAACCGGGTCAGAAGCCGTCGTGGTCGAACGTGGTTACTTCCAGACTGGCGCCTCTTCCGATTGGCCGGTATGAACAGAGAAAGAATTCCGAAACGGAAATTGTTTTTGCCTATTGATCCGAATCGGAAACATCGGTAGCTGTCCTGGCAAAGGGAGGCAGCTTTGTCACAACGTATAGATGAGTTAGATCGCGAAATTATTAAGTATTTGTCACAAGATGGACGCGCTTCCGCATCGGAAATCGCTGGCCGAATCGGCAAAGTATCTGAGCGAACCATCCGCAATCGCATCTCCGCGCTTCTGCAATCCAAGCAAATAGTGATCGGCGCGATCCCTGACCCGATCATTGCCGAACCGGGTATACAGGCGGATGCGCTAATCGATGTAGAGCCCGGCAAAATCGACGCCGTGGCCGCTCATCTCGGTGAATTTGACCAAGTAGGGTATCTTGCGGCCACGACCGGGGAATACGCATTGAATGCCTCGATTTTTGCCGGGTCTAACGCAGAGCTTTTGGATTTCATCGAACGGCACGTGGCCAAGGCCGACGGAGTTCGGCGGGTAAATACCAGTTTGGTGATGCGGCTCTATAAGGTCTTCAACACCCGAACGACGGCGCTCAGCCGGGATGCGCGTGCGTCACAGGTGCCGAATTGAGCCGCGCCATTCGCATAGGTGTGGACGTTGGCGGAACAAATACCGACGCGGCGGCCCTTGACGGGGGCACAGTTCTGGCGACCACCAAGCAATCGACCACTGCGGATGTGACCAATGGGATTGTTGCATCCGTGCGGCAAGTCATGGCCGACGGCGGCGTCACGGCGGTTGACGTAGAGGCGGTGATGATCGGGACGACCCACTTTCTGAATGCGGTTGTCGAGCGCCGGCACCTGCAAAAAGTGGGCGTTTTACGGCTTTGTGGCCGCGCCACCCGGTCTTTGCCGCCGATGATCGACTGGCCCAAGGATTTGCGCGCGGCTGCCGAGGGCGGCGTCGCTATGGTTGACGGCGGCTATGAATTCGATGGTCGCCCTATAGCCGAGCTGAACGCCGATGAAATCCGCGAAACCTGCAAAGGGTGGGCAGATCAGGGATTGAGCGCTGTGGCAGTCAGCTCAGTCTTCGCCCCCGTGAAAGACGAGATGGAAGTTCGCGCTGCCGAGATCGTGCGCGAGGTCATGCCGGATGCCGACATCAGCCTCGGCCATCGAATCGGGCATACAGGGCTATTGCCACGCGAAAACGCGACGATCCTGAATGCCGCCATGATGGCGCTTGGCCGGAGGACAGTTGATGCCTTCAAACAGGCGTTCCGCGATCTTGGGCTGACCTGCCCGTTATACCTGACCCAGAATGACGGCACGCTTATGGCCGCCGACTACGCGCGGCGGTTTCCGATCTTTACCATCGCGTCGGGGCCGACGAACTCCATGCGCGGGGCTTCGTTCCTTACGGGGTTGAGCGACGCTGCAGTTATCGACATCGGCGGAACCACCACCGACATTGGCATGTTGGTAGGCGGTTTTCCACGCTCGCGCGGCAAAGGTGCGGAAATCGCTGGCGTCAAGACTAATTTTCGGGTGCCGGATGTGTTTTCGTTCGGTCTTGGCGGCGGCAGCATCGTTCGCCGGGGCGGCGCGAATTTCACCATAGGACCGGATTCGGTTGGTTATCGCCTGACTCAAAAGACCCGTATTTTTGGCGGCGATGAGCTGACCTCGACAGATATCGCTGTCGCGGCTGGCCGTGCGCCCTTGGGAAAACCTGAACTGGTCGCCGATCTGGACAAGGATTTCGTCGACCAAGCGCTGGCGCGGATGAAAACGGACATCGAAACGGCCGTGGACCGGATGAAACCGGGCCCGGAGCCAATTCCGGCCATTCTTGTGGGTGGCGGTTCGATCCTTGTTGAAGGCGGGCTTGAGGGGTGCAGCGAAGTGGTGCGCCCGGATCATTTCGGATCGGCCAACGCTATTGGCGCGGCCATCGCGCAGGTGTCTGGCGAAGTTGATGCCGTGATTTCGATGGAGGGCCGCAGCCGCGATGAAGCGCTGGCCGAGGCCATCAAGACTGCCACCGACCGCGCCGTCGAGGCCGGGGCGGACCCGCAAAGCATTGATGTCGCCGATATCACCGAAACCCCACTGGCCTATTTGCCCGGTAACGCGGTGCGGATCGCCGCGAAAGTCGTGGGGAGCCTGTCGGTATGATGACCTGGGAAATCACAGCCGAAGATATTGACCGGATCGCCATCGGCGCCGGGGTCCTTGGTACCGGCGGCGGCGGCAGCCCCTATCTCGCCCAACTCAAGGCCAAGGCGCATCTGGAAGGCGGGCTGACAATCGCGGTTATCCGCCCGGAAGATCTGGCCGACGATGCAGTGGTTCTGCCGCTTGGCGGAATCGGGGCTCCAACGGTCAGCATCGAAAAAATCGACGAAGGCTATGAAGGCATGCGCCTGATCGAAGCAATCGAAAACGTGACCGGAAAGCGGGTGGATGCGCTAATCGCTGATGAGATCGGAGGCGGCAATGGTATTGCGCCGATGATACCGGCGGCGCAGCTTGGCTTACCGGTTGTTGACGCTGACGGCATGGGGCGTGCATTTCCGGAAACTCAAATGACCTCCTTTTTCGTCGGAGGTCAGGATGCAGGTCCGGCGGCGCTGACGGATGCGCAAGGCAACGTTCTTGTCGTGACTGAAGCCCGGTCGCCCGAAATGCTGGAGCGGCTGATGCGCCCGGCGACGATTGCCATGGGCTGTTCAGCGCTGATGTCCACCGCGCCGATGTCTGGCGCATTTGTGCGGGAACATGGGATTTCGCATTCGATCAGCCTGGCCTGCCGCCTGGGTCAGGCCGTTTTGGATGCGCGTGCGGCGAAGTCCGATCCCGTAAAGGCGATTTGCGATGAGGGCCATGGCACCTGTCTCTTGCGCGGAAAGGTCATCGATATCGAGCGCGCGATCTCAGGCGGTTTCAATCGCGGCAGACTTCTGGTCTCGGGACTTGGTGACGACGCAGGCCGCGAGATTGAAATTGACGTCCAGAACGAATTCATTGTCGCGCGCGAGGCGGGGCGCGAAATTGCCATGGTCCCCGATCTGATCAGCGTCCTAGACAGCGAAACCGGCGCACCGATTTCCACCGAAGAGCTGAAATACGGGCTGCGGGTCGCCGTTTTGTGCCTGCCCGCGCCGCGCCTGCTGCGCAGCGAAGCCGCCCTTAAGGTCATGGGACCGCGCGGTTTTGGCTATGACTTTGATTTTAAACCGTTTAACCAGCCACACGATCCGGTCCCGGTCGACAGATATGCAGAAAAACCGGTCAACCCCGGCACCGACAATCCAAGGGAGAAAACCAGATATGGAACGTCGTAATTTCCTGAAAACCACTGTTCTGGCCGCTATGGCCAGCGCCGGTTTCCTTGCGCAAGCCGGGATGGCAAGTGCGCAGGGCAGTGCCGACATTTTGACCATTGCCTCGCCCGCAGACTTCCCGGACCTTGATCCGGCAACTTCGTTCTCGAATGATGGTGCAGTGCTGGCCAATGCATATGAGACACTGACGAAATACATCCCGGATATGGAAGGCGGGACCGGAATAGTTGAACCCGTACTGGCCGAAAGTTGAACTTCGTCCAATGACGGTTTGACATGGACCTTCAAACTGCGCAGCGGCGTGAACTTTTCCGACGGGGCGCCACTGACTTCGGCAGCTGTCAAAGCCTCAATCGAACGGACTCAATCTATCGGCGGCGGTGCGGCCTTCATCTGGTCGGCAGTTGAGTCCATCGACACACCTGATGACATGACGGTTGTCATGAACCTAGCTTGGCCACAGCCAATGGATGTGACCGCTTCGGCTGGGTTTGCGGCCTGGATCATGAGCCCGAATGCCACCGATCAGGACAACGCCTGGTTCAACGCGGGCAACTCTGCCGGAACCGGGCCGTACGTGATTTCGCGCTATGAACCAGGGCAGCGCCTGATCATGAGCCGCAACGACAGCTATTGGGGCGGCGACAACGGCGGCTTCGAAAACATTGTCTTTGAAATCACCGAAGATTCCGTTCTGGCACAAAGCATGCTGGAAAGTGGACAAGCCGATTTTACCTACAACCTGCCGTTTGAAAACATCGCCAAGTTGCAGGGTGATCCTGAAATCGCGGCCCATGTGAACACCTCGTTCCAGAACCTCTTCGGTTTGCTCAACGTCCGCCGGGCACCACTCGACGACGCGCGAGTCCGTCAGGCACTGGCGCTGGCCTTCCCTTATGACGACGTGATCGCGGCGGGCACCGAAGGGCTGGGCGGCCGGTCCAGAGGAATCGTTCCGCCCGGCATCTGGGGCCACGACGCCGACGCACCGATCCCGTCCACCGATCTGGCTGCGGCGCAGGCTTTGCTGAGTGAAGCGGGCGTCAGTGGCGTTGACTTGACCATGACCTATGGCGCAGGCGATGCGCTGCAACAGCTTGCTGGTGAATTGTGGAAAGCGAACCTGTCGGCACTTGGCATCAACCTTGAGCTTCAACCGATGGCGTGGGAAGCCCAGTGGGAGCTCGCCAAGTCCAATCCGGAAACTGCGCAGGACATCTTTGTCATGTACTGGTGGCCAACTTACGTGACACCTCACGACTTCCTGTTCAGCCTGTTCAATTCGGAAGAAGAGCCCTTCTTCAACCTTGGCTACTACAACAACCCGGACTTTGACGCGGTTCTGGATGAAGCCAATGTTCTGTCCACGAGCGACCGGGCGGCTTCCGAGGCGAAGTTCCGCGAAGCCAACCGCATCGTGATCGAAGATGCGGCGGCTGTGTTCATGCTGGATATGCCAAACGTGCACTTTATCCGCTCCGACATTGAAGGCTATGTCGACAACCCAGCCTATGGGCACGTTGTCTTTGCCGACGATCTGAAGCGTAACTAAACAAAAGGCCGCGCCGGGTATGAACCTTCTACGATATACATTCCGACGGCTGATCATGTCGGCATTCGTAGTGATTGGCGTGGCTTTCCTTGTTTTCGTGGCATCGCGCATGGTGCCGTCCGATCCGGCGGCGCTTTATGCGGGGCCACGGCCCACGGCGGAGCAAGTTGAGGCAGCGCGGGAGCTTTTGAAGCTCGATGCGCCGCTTTACGTACGCTTTGCCGATTTCATCACGTCCATGGCGACCGGAGATTTCGGTTTTTCCTATCGCACGCGCCGCCCGATCTGGGACGATCTGGCAGTGTTTCTGCCCGCAACGCTTGAACTGGCGCTGTTTGCCACCGGAATGGCGTTGTTGATCGGCATTCCGTTAGGTGTGATTACTGCCGACCGAAAGGGCAGTTGGCTGGATCGCTTCTCTGGACTTGGAGCCATCGCCGCGGTGGCAATGCCGACGTTTTTCCTCGCGATGATCTTACAGTTCGTATTTGCCCAATGGCTGGGTATCCTCCCGCTGTCGGGGCGAATATCCCGCGAAATATCTCTGTTTGATCCGGTTGAGGCCCGCACAGGATGGCTTTTGATCGACAGCCTGATCGCGTTGCGCTTTGACGCCTTATGGGATGCCTTCAAGCATCTGATCCTGCCCGCGTTGACGCTGGCAGCCTACCCAACAGGGATTGCAACGCGCCTCACACGCGCCTTGATGATCGAAATCCTTGAGCGTCGGCACGTTACGGCCTCCCGCGCCCATGGTCTTTCCCACAAGCGCATCTTATTCGGGCATGCCCTTCCAAACGCAGTCGGGCCGGCGTTGACAATCATTGGTCTAAGCTTTGCGTTTTCCCTGACGGGTGCGGTGCTGGTCGAGATCATCTTTGCCTGGCCCGGATTGGGTCGTTACATAAGCGAGGCGATCCTTTCCAAGGACTTCCCGGTCATCGCGGCGTCAGCGTTGGTTGTGACGATTTGCTACGTTTTGATGAACCTTGTCATCGACCTTGCACAGGCGGTGATCGACCCGCGGGTGGCGGTCTCATGACCCGGCTGACCCGAACCCTTGGCCTGACCGGCGCGATCAGTTTGGTGGTGATCCTTGTCATCATCCTTGCAACGATCTTTGCCCCTATGGTGGCCCCCTTTGCCGACCAGGGCGCAGGTGCACCCAACATTTCCGAACGCTTCCAGGGGCCTTCAGCCAAACATTGGCTGGGAACTGACGCGCTCGGCCGCGATGTACTTTCGCGGGTCATTTACGGTGGCCGGGTTTCGATCACCATCGGTTTGGTGGTTGTTCTGATTGGCTTGGGGATCGGGCTGCCGATCGGGATTATCGCCGGTTACAAAGGCGGCTGGATCGACGAAACGCTGATGCGGATCACGGATGTGTTCCTTGCCTTTCCGGCGCTGCTTCTTGCCGTCCTTTTGGCCGCAGCCTTGGGCGCGGGTATGGTCAACTGCATCATCGCAATCTCGGTCAGTTGGTGGCCGTGGTACGCGCGCCTCGCACGATCCGAAGTCTTGGTCCTGCGCGGCGCGCCTTACGTGGAAGCGGCGCAAGTCATGGGCGTTTCGCATGCCAGAATTATCACGCGCCATATCCTTCCAACCGTGGCGCGTCCGCTGTCTGTGCAGGCTGCTTTGGATTTCGGGCCAGCGCTCCTGACCGGCTCAGCGCTTTCTTTCCTTGGCCTCGGCGTTCGCCCCCCTATTGCGGACTGGGGCGAAATGGTTAATGCGGGCCGCGCCGTGTTCCCCGACCGTTGGTGGGTCGCCGTCATTCCGGGGCTCGCAATTTTCCTGATGGCGCTGGCATTCAGCCTGTTAGGCGACGCCCTTCGAGGCACGGACAAAGTGAAGGTGCGCGATGATTGATATTCGCAACCTTTCCGTCAATTTCGGTACACCCGATCGACCGATACACGCCGTCAGGGATGCGACGATACAGATCGCCGAGGGCACCATCCACGGGCTTATCGGCGAAAGCGGCTGCGGGAAATCCACGATTGGCATGGCCTTGTTGGGTTTGCTGCCAGAATCGGCTTTGACCACAGCGACAAGCTGTAAACAGGATGAGGTCGATCTTTTGGTTGATGCCGCGACGTTGCGTGGGCATCGCATCAGCTTGATTTCACAGGACCCCGCGGCTGCACTCAATCCGGTCCTTAGTATCGCGCGTCAAATGGACGATGTTCTTAGGGCATCCGGAATAGCTTCCAGCGCGGATCGCAAGGCAAAATCGGTCGAGTTGCTGGACGCTACTGGCTTGCCTGACAGCGGGCGGGTGTTGAAAAGCTTTCCGCATGAATTGTCGGGGGGCATGCAGCAGCGGGTTGTCATTGCCCAGGCCCTGGCAACCGGCGCGGATTTCCTGATCGCCGATGAACCGACAACGGCGCTCGACAAAACGATTGGGTTGCAGGTTTTGGACGTTCTGAAATCGCTGGTCAAAAGTCGCAACTTAACCGTCCTTCTGATCACCCATGACATGGATGTGATCGCCCACGCCTGCACGCGCGCCAGCGTTCTCTATGCTGGAATGACGGTGGAAGAAGGCAAAACTCAAGCGCTCCTATCGGACCCACAACACCCTTACACCTTGGCACTTCTGGGTGCGCGACCGGGGCGTAACACGGTAGGGCACAGGCTGGAGGCCATAGACGGTCAACCGCCCAAGCCCAACATGCCTTTTGTGGGATGCCCATTTGCAGAACGTTGCCGGAAAGTTCTACCCGAATGCACAAAAACAAAGCCGCCCAGACGTGCTATCGGTGAACATCAATGGGATTGCCATCTTGAGGTCAAACATGCCTGACCCAATCCTTGAGATTTCAAACTTGGTGGTGCGCTACAAGCGTTCCTCTTTGTTTGCGGAGCCGCCGAAACCGGCCGCCAATGACATTTCCTTTTCCCTGATGCCCAAGGAAACCCTTGGGATTATTGGCGAAAGCGGATCAGGAAAAAGCACGATCCTGCGCGCGCTTCTGCGTCTGATACCAGCGGAAAGCGGTACAATCCGGCTTCACGGCCAGAACTGGCTGGCGCTGCCCGATCGCGAAATGCGCCAAGCACGTGCGCGCATAGGCGTCGTTATGCAAAACCCTTTCCTGTCGCTCAGCCCGCGTCTGACTGTCGCAAAGATATTGGCGGAGCCGCTGACTGCGCAGGGCGGATTTTCCCAAAGCGAAATCGCGGATCGCAGCGAGGCCAACCTGAAAATCTGCGGAATGCGCTCCGATTACATGAAGAGCCTCGCATCTGAGCTTTCGGGCGGCCAAGCACAAAGGATCGCAATTGCCCGCGCGCTGGCGCTCGATCCCAGGCTGCTGGTTCTGGATGAACCGACCTCCGCGCTCGACGTGTCGGTGCAAGCCCAGATCCTCAACCTGCTTCAGGACCTCAAAGAAGTGCGCGACCTGTCGGTTCCGGTGGTGACGCACGACATCGGCGTTGTCTGCCACACCTCTGACAGCATCCTTGTGATGCGTCACGGAGAACAGATTGAGTATGGCGCCACAAAGCAAGTGACGACGCAGGCAACGTCTGAATACACCAGAATGTTGCTTGCCTAGATGCCTTTACAAGCTTTGTTGGTTGCCTTCCCCGCATTTGGTTCTCGACTTTCAACCAACAGATGAGGCAAGCCACCCATCAGATTTCCAACGTCAGAAAAGTCCCGCAGACTGTGAGTTCGTGCACCCTGAAAATTTGCGCCTGCAGCGAACGGCCGGTTCGACGGGCCGCACCGCAGCGGCGACATGTGTCGATGAACGTCCGCTTCGGGCCGGGAATCTGTCCGTTTCGTCAATTTGCGGAATTGGCGACATAAGAAGAGGGTTCGGTACCAACTCTTCGTTCAGTAAGAAACTCTGCAACAGATCCGTGCAGCAAGCATGTCCTTCCATGCGAAGTAAGACGCTTTCGGAGTTCGCTTCATTGAACTGAAATCTACATCAACCAGGCCAAAGCGTTTTTCATACCCCAAGGCCCATTCGTAATTGTCCAATAGGGACCAGACAAAGTACCCCTTAACCGGAACCCCTTCGCCCAAGGCGACCTGGACTGCCGACAAGTGTTGATCCAGATAGTCGATACGGTCATCGTCTTGTTGACGCTCGGGGCTGGCCATACCGTTTTCGGTCACGAAGATCGGCAGGTCGCCGGTGTATTCACGTGCTGCTCGGATTAGGAACCTGCTCAGCGCGGTGGGGTCGATTTCCCAACCCATTTGGGTCTTCGGCAGAGGGCCGGGAACCTCAGCGAGACTTGGCCACGCTGTTTCTGCGGGCGCGATAAGTTTACGGGTGTAGTAGTTCAGTCCGCACCAGTCTACGGGTGCTCCGATGCTATCGAAATCATCTTGCCAGCCCGACGGAAGGTGGGGCTCCAGCCCCTCTAGAACATTCTCGGGATAGGCCTTGTTGAACACGCCGCCCAGAAAGAACCGGTTGTATATTCCGTCATACAGAGCGGCGGCCTGTTGTGCCTCGGCGCTGTCATCGGCGGGTTCGGCCCATTCCAGATTGAATACGCCGCCCAGGTTAGACATGCCCAACCCACGCATCGTCTGAATGGCCTGACCATGGGCCAGCAGAACGTGATGCATAGCGCGCGCCGTGGCTCGAATATCGCGCAGCCCGGGAGCGTGGTGCCCTTCGAAATGGCTCAACCAACTGACACACCACGGTTCATTGATGGGGGCGACGCTGTACATGCGGTCGCCAATCCGTCCCATGATGACCTCAGTGAAATCGGAAAACCAACCGGCAATATCCCGGTTGCGCCAACCACCTAAGTCGGCCAGGGGCGACGGCAGTTCCCAGTGATACAGTGTCGCGCACGGACGGATGCTACGCTCCAAAAGCGCGTCGGTCAGGCGATCATAAAAATCCAATCCCGCCTGATTAACAGGTCCGCGCCCCTCGGGCATCACACGCGCCCAGCTGGTTGAGAAGCGATAGCAATCGAATCCCGCGTCGCGCACAAGATCAAGATCCTGTTCAAACCGGTTCAGGTGATCACAGGCCAGATCGCCTTTTTCTCCCCGCACTACATTTCCGGGTGTCGCTGCAAACGTATCCCAATGTGTCGAACCGGCGCCGCCTTGGGCATGACCTTCGATCTGGTAAGCAGAAGTGGCGACTCCGAAATGGAAGTCTTTGGGGAAATCGCTGCGCGTATGTTTCATTGTCAAATCCTGTTGGGTGCTGGGCCGGTTGATTTGCCAACAACCAGTTCCGCCTCAAGCAACCTGGTCTTGACCGGATCGTCAGGCGATTTGATCCTCTCAATCAACATCTCGGCGGCCAGCTCTCCTGCATGCCGCACTGAGGACCGCGTTGCTGTAAAGATGGGCACATCCTGTCCGTTTTTGAGATAAGAGAGGTCATCATCATGCGCGATGACCGAGACATCCCGGCCAATTCGCAGCCCTGCCTCGTCCAGCGCCCGTCTCACACCAATCGCCGAAATCATCGAGGATGCCAGAATGGCGGTTGGTGGATCGTCCAGTTGCAGCATATCGCGGGTTTCATGATGGCCGTAGACCTCGGTCATTTCGGCGCTGCGCATTAATTGTGGGTCCGGGATCAAGTCCGCCTGTTCCAGCGCTTGTAGGTATCCGGCACGACGGCGCTGTGCGAAATCCATATCCTCAAGCCCGTTAATCAGGGCAATCCGGCGGTGACCCAAGTCGATCAGGAACTGTGTTGCGCGCCGAAAGGAGCTTTTGTTGTTCACATCGATCCAGTCATACTCTGCATCTATCCCGGTCGAACGACCGTGTACGATAAATGGTACCGCCATCCGGTTTAGCAGATCGATGCGACGCTCGTTGACCTTGGGGCCTTGCAAAACGACGCCATCCACGGCCCCGCGCTGAAACAAGCTGCGATAGGCCCCTTCGATCGAAGTGTCATCCGCGGTGGTGAACATCATGTCGTAGCCGTTCGCAGAGTATGTCCGCGCAGCGCCGGCGACAAAGTCGCCGAAGATCGGGTTCACCATCTCGTGCTGGGACGAACTGGGGATGACGTGCCCGATCACCATGGACTTGCCAGTCGCCAGACCTTTGGCGCGACTGTTTGGCCGATAGCCATGCTTGTCTGCAGCGGCCTGCACGCGCACACGAGTCGCCTCGTTCACCTCTGGATAGCCGTTCAGCGCGCGACTGACCGTTGTCTGCGAAAGACCGAGAATCTCAGAGAGCTGCTTTAGGTTCATATGTTCAAAGCGCCTTCAAATGGATGCTCACTTGTTTTGTTGTGATTTTTTGCTTCCGTCAACCCGTTTTGGCAAAGAGGTCAATAGCGGCAATAATTGAGGGGTAGAAAACGATATGTTGACAGAATCTGATTGCCGGCAGATAAAGTGCAACATCCAAAGCGCTTTGAAAATCTTGCAATGCGCAGATATTACTGGGAGGAGATTTCATGAAACACGCGCTTTATGCAGGTGTGGCCACATTCGCCCTGATGGCGGGAACAGCTCAGGCTGATAAGGTTACCGTGTTCGGGCCATGGCTGGGCCCGGACCAGGAAAACGTCGAAGCGGTTCTGGATGGCTTTGCAGCCGCGACAGGCCACGACTACGCGTATGTTGGTTCAGATAGTTTCGAGCAGCAGATCAGGATTGATGCAGAGGCAGGCTCGGCGCCGAATATAGCCGTTTTCCCGCAGCCTGGTCTGGCGGCGGATATGGCCAAGTCGGGTTTTCTGACACCGTTGGGCGATGGCACCGCTGATTGGGTTCGTGACAATTACGCAGCCGGACAATCCTGGGTAGATCTGGGCACTTTTCCGGGGCCCGAAGGGCAGGATCACCTTTATGGGCTTTTTTACAAGGTAGATGTGAAATCCCTTGTTTGGTACGTGCCTGAGAATTTCGAGGATGCCGGTTACGAAGTTCCGACCACGATGGAGGAACTGAAGGCTTTGACCGATCAGATCGTCGCAGACGGAGAGACGCCGTGGTGCATCGGTTTGGGTTCAGGTGGTGCGACCGGTTGGCCAGCGACCGATTGGGTCGAAGACATGATGCTGCGCACTCAATCGCCCGAGGACTATGACGCCTGGGTGTCCAATGAAATGAAGTTCAATAACCCGAAAGTGGTCGCTGCCATCGAAGAGTTCGGCGCGTTTGCACGCAATGATGACTATGTTGCGGGCGGGGCAGGTACGGTCGCAACGACCGATTTCCGTGACAGTCCAAAGGGCATGTTCAGTTCGCCACCACAATGTTACATGCACCGTCAGGCGTCGTTCATCCCGGCATTCTTTCCTGAAGGCACGGTTGTCGGTGAAGATGTTGATTTCTTCTACTTCCCCGCATATGAAAGCAAGGATCTGGGTAGCCCGGTTCTTGGTGCCGGCACGCTATGGGCAATCACCAATGACAGCCCGGCTGCACATGATCTGATCGCCTATCTGCAGACCCCCGAAGCACATGAGACATGGATGGCCCTGACCGGCTTCCTGACGCCGCACAAAGGCGTTGATACCTCCGTGTTCTCGGATCCGACGCTCAAGAAGATGAACGACATTCTTCTGGGCGCGACCACCTTCCGGTTTGATGGTTCGGACCTGATGCCGGGCGGCGTAGGGGCCGGCACATTTTGGACCGGTATGGTTGACTATGCTGGTGGAAAGCCCGCTCAGGAAGTTGCTGACGAGATCCAATCTTCCTGGGATTCGCTGGACTAAGCGCGTTAAAACCCGGGCGGTCTGCGCGTCAGGCCACCCCTTTTCCCCTTCGCAACGGAGAGCATGATGCATCCGGCAATTCAGGGCCTGCTGACCATTGCCATAGGCGTATCGGGCTGTGTGGGCTATTTCTTTCTGTCCAACCAGTTTCTGGACAAGGTTCTGTTCCCTGCGCGCGGGCCGAATGCCGGCCGCAACATCAACCGCGCGAATATGATCCGGCCTTGGCTGTTTTTGCTTCCGGCGCTTGTAGCGATTGGCCTATATCTGGCCTATCCGGTAGTTGAGACGTTGCGCCTGTCGCTCACGGATCGCATCGCCGGTGGTGGGTATAAGTGGGTTGGTCTCGATAACTACGTCCAGATGGTGGCAGAACCGAAATTCTGGGAAGCCATGCGCAACAATTTGTTCTGGCTGATCGTGGTCCCTGCAATGTCGACTGCATTTGGTCTGTTGGCAGCTCAGCTAACTGATCGGATACGCTGGGGTAACATCGCAAAAGCACTGATTTTCATGCCGATGGCGATCTCTTTCGTCGGGGCTTCGGTCATCTGGAAACTGATCTACGATGCGCGTCCGGCCGAGCAAGACCAGATCGGGATTCTGAATGCGCTTTATCTGTTCTTTGGCGGGGCCGAGCCGCAAACCTGGCTAACCATTCCGTTCTGGAACAATTTCTTCCTCATGGGGATCCTGATCTGGATTCAGACGGGCTTTGCCATGGTGATACTGTCTGCCGCTTTGCGCGGCATCCCCGAAGAAACCGTCGAGGCGGCGGTTTTGGATGGGGCCAATCCCTTCCAGATATTCTTTAAAATCAAGGTGCCTCAAATCTGGAACACAATTCTGGTTGTTTGGACAACCATCACCATTCTGGTCCTGAAGGTCTTCGACATCGTTTTCGCGATGACCAATGGCCAGTGGGAGACACAGGTTCTGGCCAACTACATGTACGACAAGATGTTCCGCGCCAATGATTGGGGCGTGGGTTCGGCATCGGCCATGGTGATCATGTTGCTGGTGACGCCGATCTTGGTCTGGAACATCCGCAACGCACGCCGGGAAATGGAGTAGGGGATGAGCGATATTGCAGGAACCAAACCCGCCCTTAGATGGATCGTCCAGGCCTCGGTCCTCTTTCTCGTGGTGCTTTGGGTAATACCGACACTGGGATTGTTGATCTCATCCTTTCGCACGGCTGACCAGATCGCGACCAGTGGCTGGTGGAAATCCCTGTTCCCGTCCGAACAAAACCTGACGCTACGCACGGCCGTGCCCAATACGCAAATTCTGAAAAACGGGACGTATGTGATTGAAGGGAACCTGTTCGACGAAGGGCAGAAAGCTACGATCTCAAAGTGGGGTGTCAGCTCCCGCGCGGTGGATGCGTATGAACCCGGTCAGACAGCGGAATTGCGTCGTGGCGGGACTATCATGGTCGATGCAAACGGGAACTACAAAGCGGAAAATGAAGAGGAGTTTACTGGCAGCCGCGGCCCGCGTGTTTTCGTAAGTGCAGAACTTCCACCCGAGTTCACGTTGGACAATTACCACAAGGTTCTCTTGGCCGAGAACAGCACCGACAGTATGGGTCGGGCGTTCTTTAATACTCTCACAGTGACCATTCCTGCCACGATCATCCCTATCCTGGTTGCGGCGTTCGCCGCTTATGCGTTGGCGTGGATGGAGTTCCCGGGCCGCGCGTTGCTGATCGCAGCTATTGTCGGGCTTTTGGTTGTTCCGCTTCAGCTCGCACTGATCCCTTTGCTGAAATTCCATCTTAATATTGGGATCGGCAAAGGGTATCTGGGTGTCTGGATGGCCCACACTGGCTTTGGAATGCCGCTGGCGATTTACCTTCTTCGCAGCTACATGGCCGGACTGCCACGTGATTTGATCGAGAACGCGCGGGTCGATGGGGCGTCTGAGTTCCAGATCTTTACGAAACTGATCCTTCCACTCAGCTTCCCGGCGCTGGCGTCTTTCGCGATCCTGCAGTTCCTGTGGACCTGGAACGACCTTCTGGTGGCCAAAGTCTTCCTGATTGATGCATCAGGTCAAACCACCGTCATGACCAATCGAATTGTCGAACTGCTGGGTACAAGAGGGGGCAACTGGGAAATCCTCGCCACCGCTGCGTTTGTTTCGATCATTGTTCCACTGATTGTTTTCTTCGCAATGCAAAAATACCTGGTCCGTGGCCTGCTGGCCGGATCCGTCAAATAGAGGCGTCTGATGAACGTGCAGAACACTGTAGAACTCTCCAAATCAACCAAAGCAAAGTCAGAGTGGTGGCGCGGTGGCGTGATCTATCAGATCTATCCGCGCAGCTTTCAGGACAGCAATGGTGATGGGATCGGTGACTTGAAAGGGATCACCCAACGTCTGGATTACATTGCGGATCTGGGGGTCGATGCGATCTGGATCTCACCCTTCTTCAAATCTCCGATGAAGGATTTCGGCTACGACGTCAGCGATTATCGCGATGTGGATCCTATGTTCGGCTCGTTGGAAGATTTCCGCGAGTTACTCGATCAGGCCCATGACAAGGGTCAGAAAGTGATGATCGATTTGGTGCTGTCACACACTTCTGATCAGCACCCTTGGTTCGGTGAGAGCCGCGCCAATCGGGACAACCCGAAATCCGACTGGTATGTTTGGGCCGACCCTAAACCGGACGGCACACCGCCCAATAACTGGTTGTCTATCTTTGGCGGTTCAGCGTGGCAGTGGGAGCCTCGTCGCCTGCAATATTTTCTGCATAACTTTCTGAGTTCGCAGCCGGACCTGAACTTTCACTGTAACGAAGTGCAAGACGCACTGCTGGACGTGGCTCGGTTCTGGCTGGACATGGGCGTGGATGGTTTTCGCCTGGACACGATCAACTTCTATTTCCACGACAAACATTTGCGGGACAATCCGGCCCTTCCGGTCGAAGAACGTAATGCATCAATTGCGCCTGCGGTGAACCCCTATAACCACCAGGATCACCTTTATTCCAAAAGTCAGCCCGAGAATATCGCCTTCCTCGAAAGGTTGCGCGCGCTGACCGACGAATATGAAGGCCGTGCCTGTTTGGGTGAAGTCGGTGATGCACAGCGCGGGCTGGAAATCATTGGTCAGTACACCTCGGGCGATCAACGAATGCATATGTGCTATGCCTTCGAGTTTCTGGAAAAGCGTGCGTTGACCGCGCCTTATGCAAAGCAGGTCTTTGATCAGCTCGAGGAAAAGGCAGGCGACGCATGGCCATGCTGGGCGTTCTCGAACCATGATGTTGAACGTCATGCCTCGCGCTGGGACCTAAACGATGCGGCCATTCGCCAGCACGCGGTTCTGATGATGTGTCTGCGCGGCTCTGCCTGTTTGTATCAGGGAGAGGAACTGGGCCTGCACGAGGCAGATGTTCCGTTCGAGAAACTGCAAGACCCCTACGGCATCGAGTTCTGGCCCGAGTTCAAGGGTCGCGACGGATGTCGCACGCCAATGGTTTGGGCGTCGCAGGACGAACATTCAGGCTTTAGCACCGGTGAGCCGTGGTTGCCTGTTAGTATGGCCCAAACGGAAAGAGCCGTTGACCGGCTCGAGGCGAACGACCAATCGATGCTGCACCATTATCGCCGCGCAATCGCCTTGCGCCGCGTCCACCCAGCACTAACTTCGGGTGCGCAGTCCAACATGAAACAGGTTGGACCTGTGCTGACTTTCCAGCGTGAGGATGCGTCTGAAGCGGTGTTTTGTGCTTTCAACCTTGGAACGGAAGCTCAGCGGGTCGACTTGCCCTTGGGTGATTGGCGGGTCATCGGGCGGGAACTCGGCGGTAGCGACGGTGCAGGAAGCGTTACGCTGCACCCCGCACAGTTTTGTCTGATGGCTAAGGTCAAGGGGTAAACCATGTCAGAACTCAAACTTACGGATGTCGCGAAATCCTATGGTCCGGTCGATGTTCTGAAACATATCGATCTGGATATCGCAAAGGGCGAGTTGATCGTCTTTGTCGGTCCATCGGGTTGCGGAAAATCAACCTTGTTGCGAATGATTGCCGGGCTGGAAAAGATCACCGGCGGCACGTTGGAGATCGAAGGGCAGGTCATGAATGATGTGCCGCCCGCCCAAAGGGGCATTGCCATGGTGTTTCAGTCCTATGCGCTCTACCCACATTTGACCGTGCGCGAGAACATGGCATTTGCACTGAAGATCGCCAAGATGCCTGCTGCCGAGATCGATGCCGCCGTTGAACGCGCGGCCCAGACCCTTCAACTGGATCCGCTCTTGGATCGTCTGCCCAAGGCTCTGTCCGGAGGGCAACGCCAGCGCGTCGCTATCGGGCGCGCCATCGTGCGAGACCCCAAGGTCTATTTGTTCGACGAACCGCTTTCGAACCTCGATGCTGCGCTGCGCGTTGCAACCCGGATCGAGATTGCGCGCCTGAAAGAGGCGATGCCCGAAAGCACAATGATCTACGTGACCCACGATCAGGTTGAGGCGATGACGCTGGCCAGCCGGATCGTCGTTCTCGCCAACAAAGGCATCGCGCAGGTTGGTACGCCACTGGAACTGTACGAAACGCCGGATAACGAGTTTGTGGCGCAGTTCATCGGATCGCCCTCTATGAATCTGCTGTCTGGCAAAATTTCCAAAACCGGGGATTTGACAGAGGTCACACTTGATGCGGGCGGAAAAGCCGTTTCATCCATTTCGACCACGCCCGAACAAATGGGTTTGCAGGTCAATATCGGGGTACGACCTGAGGATTTCGTTGCCGACGCCGCCGCTGGGTTTCTGGACGGCACTGTCGATTTTGTCGAAGCCCTGGGTGAAGTGACCTTGCTGTATTTCGCCAGCAGGCCGGGGGCTGAGAATATCGTCGCCAAGTTTCCTGGCGTTGAACGAAACCGACGTGGGAAAGCTGTCAAATTGAATGCGGACCCGAGCAAAGTGCACCTGTTTCTCAATGGTTTGTCGATGCGGAAATGATGAGGGCTATGTCGCAAACTTTTGGCTAGGAGGTCTTGGTGTTAATGGCGTTTCGGACTTTGATCGAGGCAGACAGTAACAATTTCATTCAAAGGCGCTCATTTCCCAAGGGACGTGATACTACACGCAGTGTTCTTTTATCTTCGTTACTCAGTGTCCTAGGATCTTTTGCAAAATTTCTTACTGAACGAAGAGTTGGTACCGAACCCTCTGCTTGTGCCGCCAATGCCGCAATTTGGCGAAACGGACAGATTCCGGGCGTAAGCTGACCTTTGCGGATCATGTGCGTCACTTCGCTGCTCACTTTGCCCGCAAGGCAGACGTCGGACAACTCGTCGATCTCGCAGGTTAAGCGAATGGCCGGTTCGGTGAAGCTGCACCGCAGCGTGGCCAGAGGCGATGAATGACCAGTTTGGGCCGACTTCCCACCGTGGGAGGCGAATGCAAAATGAAACGTCGCTGATGGCTGAGAACCATTCTAACTGCAAAGCTTCGGCGAACCTGCGCTCGTGATTTTCCGGCCGTAGAACATGAGGCGGACTCCAGCCCAGTATGCCGCGGCCTCACACATGGGACATGGCCGGGAAGATGAGTACAGAACCGCTCCGCTCAAATCCCGGTCACTGAGACGACGCGCCGCGTCCCTGATCGCGGTTATTTCAGCGTGGGCCGTGGGGTCTTGATCCAAGATGACTCTGCTCCATGATTGGCCAATAATAACGTTGTCGCGCACCACAACTGCGCCATACCCCTGATCTCCATGATCAATCGCATACTGACGCATTTCGAAAGCGCGCTCCATGAATGTGGCATCCTTGGGATCACTTGGTTGAGGTATTGCGTCGTCCGCCCTTGTAGAAGTTTGGCCTACAGCGGAGCCACTCAATCCAATTGTCAGTGCGCTAAAGCCTGATGCGCCAAGAAAACCACGCCTCGCGAATACGAGGTCGCTGTGGCAGTCCTGTTCACTTTTTCTGATCTTGTCCATTGTGCCGTTACCCGTGAGATGTGTTCAACTCTGTCACCGCTCCGCTACGAGAGGAACTTGATTTGAGGCTGGTCTCATCCAAGCTGCCATCGGCACCTGTGAGGTGGAACGCTCCGCTTCAGCCTGCTGGACTGGCCTCAGTCCTCTTTTCTTAGCCGCTCTGCCATCTTAGCAAATCCGCGCAGTTCGGCGTGTTCGAGCGGTGTAGTGCCGTTACGATCGGCAAGCGATCGGTCAGCGCCCGCTGCCAACAAAGCATCCAGAACCGCAAGATGGTCTGGGCCGCCGTCGCCAAGCACAACGGCTTCGACAACTGCGGTCCAATGCAGATTGTTCACATGGTCCAGAGGCGCGCCAGCGGCGATCAGCCGTCTGACAATCTCGACATGACCGAGATGCGCGGCTGCAATCAGTGCCGTTCCTTCATAAGGGCTGGTCGTTAGTCCGGGATCGTTTCCCAACTCGATTGCGAGCGTCATCAGTTCTGGATCATTTGCAACGGCCGCAATTGTGATCACGTCGTAGGCCTGACCTTCCAGCGCGTTCATGTCAGCTCCGGCCTCAGCCATCGCACGCAACGCCTCATCCTCAGAAGCAAAGGCGGCAACATGGGCTGGTGTGCGACCCCGCGAGTCCCGTGCGTTGACGTTTGCCCCTGCCGCAACGAGTTGCCGGATCATTTCTTCGTTGCCGGTGTGAGCGGCTGCGAAGAGACCGTCGTATTGCGCGACCTCATCAGCCGAAGGCGGTGTCTGCGCCGTGCCTGCGCTGGCGGCAAGACCTATCACGAAAGCAAATAGTAGAAAACGAAACATGGCCGATCCTATTACCTACATATTGGTCAGCTATAGTAGTAGCGGATGCATTCAATGTCATTTTCCATTCAGGATCAGAATCCATTCACGGGAATTGATTTCGCAATGTCATTGGACAGACGGGCTGAGTTTGCCGACAATCGCGTCATGGATCTGACGGCAACCACACCTGTCCACCTGATCCATGTGGACCCCGACATTAACATGGCGCGGTTCTATGGAATAGAATTGCAGCCGACGCTGTTTGGGGAAGTGTCCGTCCTTCGTACTTGGGGACGTATTGGGACAAACGGGCAAGCCATGATGGTGACATATGATGACGAAGCCCAGGCCGGTGAAGCGCTCCAGAAACTCAAAAAGCAAAAGCGACGTCGAGGATATGTTCCGCTCGCCCCGGCTCACATCCACTTTCCAGCCACCGGCCCGCGCCGGCTGAACCGGATCCAGAACTTCCACAACGCCCATCTGCGATCTCCCGCGACGGGCGCCGGGAGCCACTCTCCCAGCCCTCAACCCGTCACCGGAAAACCGGCACGCCTCTCACTCTGGTGATCTTTCGCATGCCGTCGTCCGCAAGAATGGCCCCTGATCAAGGTAACGTACGGTCGGCTGATCGCTTCTTAACACATTGGCGATACATACCTTCGCGCGGGTCAGCCGGAGGTTCCATGAAACACAGTCTTAGCGAATTTCTCCGCCACGGTGGCAGTGGTCAGTACGTTTTCGCGCGGCAGAACGGAGGCGTGTACGGCTACCGTGCAGGCATTTCGATCAAATCGCTTTTCCCCGGCTATGCGGACCTGCGGACTGATTTCATCGACCAATTGGAACGCGTGATAGCCGACAACACCCGCATGCTGCTGAACGCTCTGACGCCCCCGGACACCGTGCCATTGGCGACCGACGCCAACCTTCGCGATGTTACAGACGCGAAGGAAGAGGCGCTGCGCCTGTGGGATGCGCGCTTGACGGCCATCTTCGAGGAATACGAAACCCACCCGCAACGCTTGCGTCCGTTGCGGGCGGCGATGGAAGAACGCCTGCTTCGGGCCTTCGCGGGCCTGATCAATCAGCTTCGGCAGCAGGATTTGGGGATCGAGCATTACATCTGGCGGTCTCAGGGCGACGCGAAAGTCCGTGACAGCCATGCCGAATACGACGATCAGGTGTTTCGCTGGGACGCCCCGCCCGCTGGCGGCCATCCGGGGCAGGCGCACAACTGCCGCTGCCATGCAGAGCCGATCACGCCAGGGTCGCGGACTGATGCAATTCTTGCAGAACTTGCCCTTCCGGTCGAGGCACCCATGGACGCCATCTTGCGTCGCCTCGGTCTCCGCGCCATCGCGATCACACCACTTGGAACTGCCGCTCTGGCTGCTTTGGCCGCCAGCGGCGCCCTGCAGGAATTCACGCGTCTGGCCACCGGACGTCGGCTCCAACGTGCGGCGGAGATCCTTGGCGTCAATCCCGGAACGGCCGAAGGGCTCCTTGCGGCTATGGCCCACGAACTGGTGCAGGAAGCGGTCATCTCTGGTCTCGGGTCCAGTTTGCCGAAGTCGGTTGAGGCCGCGCAGATCGCAGGCCAGGCGGCCGCGCTTTACGAGATGTTGAACCCTGGCACCATCGTGCGTGTCGTCGAAGGGGATCCTGCCGCACAACTTGCCCTCGGAGACTTCGTGCAGCAAGGCTATAACGCATTCGCGGAAGGCCGGTTGCGGCTGCAGGACGGCACGATTGCCCAAGGTTGGGTCGAGGTTTTCCCGAAACTCACTGAGGGCGAGCGCCGGTTGGGTGAACTTCCTGGCTTCACGCCGGAACGCATCGACCAGTGGCTGGAAACCTATCCGGTCGAGACCCTTGGTCTGCCGAACCACACGGGCTCGCCCGCCGTCGAAGACCCGACCGGCAACATCGTTTCCACGCCGATTCCGGATGCGGCGGGTCCGAGCATTGTCGAGGCACGTCGGAATGAGGCCTTCACCACCCCCGACGGGAATACGATTGGCGACCATGGCAGCAAGGGCGACGGGCTGGAGTACATCACAGGAAAAGGGCACACTGCCGAACAGATCGATGACATCATTGCCAATCCCCGCCCCGATCTCAGCGGCATCGTCGCCGGACGTGGTGACTATAGGGGTCATGACATGACCTTGCTGACTGGACAGGACGGGCACTGGGTACCCTTGGGTCCGGAAGGGCACGTCGTCGCCGTAAGCAATAGGAACCGTCCTCTTCGGGACAGAGAAAATGAACCTGACCCGATCATCAGGCCGTTGGAGTGAAAGTGAATATGCAAAATGAGTTTGACGAAATGCTGGACAAGCTCGAAACGGGGGCCTTCGTGTACGTCGAGCCTTCTAGCAAGATGCTTGAATTCAACGAATACATAGCATCTCGGGGCTATAGCGTAGCCAGACTGGAGGTTGTGCGGCTCGAGGGCCAAGGGCCAGGGCGTGCTTTCGAGTACGACTTCCTGGCGAACGAGACCCCAGGCTACGAAAGGCAATGGCAGATCTTTATCGATCCGAAGCGATCTGCCGCAAATATCCGCGACATCGTGCAGCGCGCGTTGAGCGAGGGCGGCGAGTACCGATATCTGGTATGGGCCGAGGTGCCACCGTCCGGAGAATGACCGGTATGGGAAAGAGTAAAGGAAAAGGTGGATGAGGGGGACCGCGTTGCACGAATAGCGCTTGGGCCGCATTTGCCCCTTTCCCCGGTTCGTTATGCGACACGTTCCTAGGTCGCACGACCTGGACGGGTCATGCGGTTGAGGGCTT
>NZ_JBQFXM010000024.1:0-31217 GCF_056540845.1 Ruegeria sp. AL2 | reverse complement strand
GTCATCGGACTGGAACTGCGCAGCCGCAACATGGAGACCCAGACAACCGAAGCCCGCATCGCTGTCAAAGCCCTCAACCGCATGACCCGTCCAGGTCGTGCGACCTAGGAACGTGTCGCATAACGAACCGGGGAAAGGGGCAAATGCGGCCCAAGCGCCATTCGTGCAACGCGGTCTTTCGACGCGCTTGTCATTCACCTGCCAGCCCGCATCTCTCGGCAAAGCCGCGATCCGGCGATAACCGTAGCGGCCATACTGGCGGGCCAATTCTATCATGTCCGCCACCAGGCGCTTCTCATCAGTTCGACCTTTCGGCAGCTTTCGCTGTGTGGATCGGTGCTGTTTCAGGACACGACACGCCCGGCGTTCTGAGACACGCAGTTTGCGGCGCACATGGTTGATGCAGGCACGGCGACGGGCGGGGCTCAGTAGTTTCCCTTGGCCGCCTCCGTCAGGATCAGTTTGTCCAGGGTAAGATCCGAGACGGCCTTTCGAAGACGCTCATTCTCTTTTTGAAGGCGCTTGAGTTTCTTCAACTGATCCGTACCCATTCCGCCGTACTTTTTCTTCCAGCGATAATAGGTCTGTTCAACAAGACCAATCTGCCGGATTGCATCCAGGCGGGACATGCCTTGCCCCATCAATATCTCAACCTGTCGCAACTTCGAGACAATCTCTTCCGGCTTCGGTCGCTTGTTCGCCATGTGGTTCCTCCGTTTTCTTAACCATAACGGCGGACCACTTCAGTTGGGGAGGCTCACTGCGTTCAGTAAAATTGGATTGCCACTTGGAAGAGGATGGCGGATTGGTGGATCAGAGTAAACGACCCCAAACTTACCAGCCGTCCGCACATTTCGACCAACCTGGAACAAGGGACGCATCGTCGGCCAGAATCGACGGCACTGGCCGAAACAGGTTTGTGCATCAGATATCGTCAAAGGATGAACTGACTGCGCTCGTCACACTTGCGTTCCTCACCAATCCTCCTATGAAAGTGCAATAAATTTATCGGGGGAAGGCTTGCGATGCGCATGCGCGATACGTTCATCAAACCGATGCATCCTGAAGGTATTCGGTTTGTCGCAATCTTTGCCGCAATAGCTGTCGGCCTGTTTTTACTTTCTGACATTCTGGGTTGGATTGGCGTCGGTCTCACGATCTGGTGTTACTATTTCTTTCGCGACCCGGAACGGGTGCCGCCGACGGAAGAGGGTTTGATCGTCAGCCCGGCGGACGGGGTGGTTTCGCTGATCGAAGCGGCGGTACCTCCGAGCGAACTTGGGATGCCCGACGCGCCGCTTACCCGTGTCAGCGTGTTCATGAGCGTCTTCAACTGCCATGTAAACCGAACGCCAGTTGAAGGTGAGATTGCTGCTGTTGCCTATCGCCCCGGCAAGTTTTTCAACGCATCCCTGGACAAGGCGAGTGCCGACAACGAACGCAACAGCTTGCGTATTCGTATGGCAAACGGTCAGGATCTGGCTGTTGTCCAAATTGCGGGCCTAGTTGCCAGACGGATCGTCTGCTTCGTAAAACCCGGTGACAAGCTGCAAACCGGAGAACGGTTTGGATTGATCCGGTTCGGATCTCGGTTGGATGTTTATCTTCCTGATGGTGTCGTGCCACAGGTGCGTGTCGGGCAAACGATGATTGCGGGCGAAACCGTCCTAGCTAGTTTGCGCACACCTGAACAAAAATAGGTGGTGGGATCTGTGGCAAAACCATCTAAGCAGGAAGAGACCGGGTTCGCGCTGATCCATTTGTTGCCCAATGCGCTGACCATAACAGCTATATGCGCGGGCCTGACGGCGATCAGATTTGGTGTACAGGGCAATTACGTGCTTGCGGTGCAGCTCATTATTGCTGCTTGCGTGCTGGATGGGTTGGACGGGCGTATTGCGCGCCTGCTCAGCAGTGACAGCAAAATCGGAGCGGAACTAGATTCACTCGCAGATTTTCTGAACTTCGGAGTGGCCCCGCCGCTCGTTCTTCATTTTTGGGCCTTGCAGGATATTCAAAACGCAGCGTGGCTTGCCGTCCTGTTTTATGCGGTATGCTGCGTGATGCGCCTTGCCCGTTTCAACGTGGGTAGCAAATCCGAAGCCTGTGATCAGAACGATGCCTATTTCAAAGGGGTCCCGGCCCCTGCGGGGGCGCTGTTGGTGATGCTGCCAATGTATGTTTCCTTCGCTTTTGCAGATGCCCCGCTGCTGCCCGGCATATTGATTTGTCTTTACATGGTGGTCATCGGTCTGCTGCTCATCAGCCGGATACCAACCTGGTCTTTCAAGACGACGCGGATCTCGCGCGAGAATGCAAAATACTTTCTCATCGGGGTCGCTGTTGTTGGCGCGGCGCTGCTGACCTATCCCTGGGTCACGCTGATCGCGCTTTGCGTTGGATATGTGGGAACGGTTGCCTGGGCCTGGCGTGGCAAGGAAGTCTCTTCTAACCGTTAAGGACCTGATATGGACATAAAAGCCGTTCAAAACTCCTATGCTCGATGGGCGCCCGTCTATGACAAGACGTTTGGAGCCATCACCTGTGTTGGGCGGCAGCACGCGGTTGACTATATCAATAGACACCCGGGCAAAGTACTGGAGGTCGGCGTGGGCACTGGTCTGTCACTGGAACACTACAAGCCCGAGATGCAGGTGACAGGGATCGATTTCAGCGAGGAGATGCTGAAAAAGGCCCGCGACAAAGTGGAAGCCCAATCACTGAGTCACGTCGAGGAGCTGCGGCAAATGGATGCCCGCTCGCTTGATTTTCCGGACAACCACTTCGATACGGTTGCGGCGATGCATGTGCTGTCCGTAGTTCCCGAACCGGAAAGGGTGATGGCAGAAATAGCGAGGGTCTGCAAACCGGGCGGCAGAGTGGTAATCACCAACCACTTCCAACGAAAGCGGGGTTTGATTGCTTCCCTTGAACGGGTTTTTGCCCCGCTTGCAAACACAATTGGTTGGCATTCTGATTTCGAAATCGACACAGTATTGCAAGAGGATGTACTGACCGTCGGAGAGCAAAGAACCCTGCCACCGCTGGGGATGATGACCTTTTTGGTTTTGACGAAAACAGCATTTGCATAACGGCCTTGTCAACAATTCTCGTGGCCCACAAACTAGGAATTGAGCAACAGGCATTGCCAAGTTGATCGCGCTGTCCTTTTCGGATAGCGCGTAACATGACCATACCGACTTCATTGCTGCGGCTGAAAGGCTTCCGTTTTCCTCGCGAAATCATCGCTTATGCGGCGTGGGCATATCATCGGTTTGCGCTCAGCTCGGCAGATGTGGAGGGTTTGTTGGGGGAGCGCGGCGTGATCGTCAGCCGCGAAGCCATTCGCCTTTGGGTGAACCGTTTAGGGTCTCAGTTTGCCGATTGTATCCGACGAGACCGGCCCCAGCCGCACGACAAATGGCATATGGACGAAGTGGTCGTCCCGATCAACGGCGTGAAACATTGGCTGTGGCGTGCAATCGATGGCAATGGAGATGTACTCGACATTCTGATCCAGCCTCGCCGCAATGCCAAAGCCGCAAAGCGTTTTTTCGGTCGATTTGTTGTTGCCTATGGCGAACCACGTGTCGTTATCACGGACAAGCTGCGTAGCTGTATACCAAGCCGTTCAAGGTCATCGCGCCGGGCGCCGACCATCGGGCGCACAAGGGGCTCAACAACCGGATCGAAGGGTCACACCGGCCGGCGCAAAAGCGGGAAAAGATGATGGGTCGGTTCAAATCACTAACCTAAGAGCAACGATTTCTCGTCGCCCATAACCAAATCAATACGATCTTTCGCCCCCGCCGCTATCGCCTTTCCACTCTCTCCTACCGCCATGTCAGCGCCGACGCGTTCAAGCTGTGGCAAGGTTATGCTACCGGGCTATCGGCTTGATTGCGCGGTCTCACGCTTATTCCAATCCACTTCTGATGACTTGGCAATGCCGGTCAACATAATCCGCAAAGGTCAATTCACGCCTGGGCTCCGCCCGTTTCAGCAGTTTATCCAACTGGTAGGATAATCGCTTCTCCAGTTCCATCCTTTCAGTTCTCGAAGAAACTTGCGGAAGACCCAGACGGTCCCAAGTTTAAGTCCGAGAGGCTTCAAACGCCGCCCATGCTTTTTCGAAGGCATCGAAATCGAACCCGGTTGCGCGGGCGGGATCCAGAATCAGTTTTTCGGTTTCAAGCAACTTGATGATCGCCCGTTCAAGCTTGCCCACGACTTCGGGCGGGATAACCAGCGCGCCATGCCGGTCCGCGTGCACGAGATCGCCATCCTTGATCACAAGGCCGAAAACTGTCACCGGTGTGCCAATCTCTTTTACGTGCACAAACCCGTGGCTTGGCCCGACAGACCCTGCAACTACCGGGAATCCATCCGGCAGGTCGCCGAGGTCCCGCATCACGCCGTTGGTCAGAGCGCCGCTGATGCCAAAGCCTTTGTGGACCGTCGTATTGATCTCGCCCCAAAAGGCGCCAACGCAATCTGGATAATCAAGATCCTCAACCACGGTGACAGCCGGGCCACTCCCACTTGCCATATGCCTGTAATAGTCCATCCGACGTTGGCGGATCACCTCAGGCGGTTCTGACGGCGGGCTCACAGCAGCGATCTTCGCTGTACGGGCATATCCCACCATCGCCCCCGCATCGGGATCAGAACACAACATCGTGCCCCAGGTAAATTCACTGAATCCGCGCTTGCCCTGCGCCACTTCGATGGCGTTACAAACAGTCGGAGTGTCGACCTTTTTCAGCAGGTCCAGCAAGGATTGGTTCATATCATCTCCAGCCAGCGGATCAGGGCCGCCGTTGTTTGTTGCGGTTGTTCCAATGTCGGCAGGTGGCCGGCGTTTTCGATGATCTCCAACCGGCTTTGTGGCATCAGCTCGTGCATCAACTCATGCCTTGAGACGGGGCACAGGCCATCGTCGCGCCCACAGAGAATGAGTGCTGTGTCGGTGAAGTTGCGCAGAGTGTTGCTCTGGTCAGGGCGATCACGCAGGGCTTTGGATTGATTGACGAAAACGTCCGGGCCAAGATCCATGGCCATGTCCATGCACAAATCCAGAATGGCGGCGCGGCGCGGACCGTCCGTCAGGTAGTTCGGTTTCATCTCTTCGGCCATAACCTTGCGCAGGTTGCCACGTCCGACGGCCTCAATCTGAGGGCTGCGCGTTGCTTTGACCTCGTCCAATTCAGCAAGTGGGTTCGTGTCCATCAATGCCAGACCAGCCACACGGTCCGGTGCCTGACGCAGGATTTCCATTCCCACGATGCCGCCCATCGAGAGCCCCGCCAGAGCAAAGCGTTTGGGTGCATAGACTAACACATCGGCGGCCAGCGCCTGCATCGTTTCATGGCCTCCGATTGGTGGGCACAGGATCGGGTATTTGCCTGATAAAGCGTCAATCTGCGGAGCGAACAACCGCGCATCGCACATCATTCCGGGCAGGAGGACAAGTGGCGTCATTTGACCAGGGCAGCCCCTTCGGCAAGTGCGCCCAACTTGGCGTAGGCGATATCCGGATCTACCGCACCAAAGCCGGCAAAGGTGCCAAAGCCGCAGTCCGATCCGGCGATTACACGCTCAAGTCCAACGATTTTCGTAAACCGCTCGATACGCTGAGCAATCAGTTCCGGGTGTTCGACAAAATTGGTCGTGGTGTCCACCACACCGGGCACAAGAACCTTGTCATCCGGAATTTCACCCTTGCGGTCACGGAATACCGTCCATTCATGCGCGTGGCGCGGGTTCGAGGTTTCGAACAGTACATAGCGAGATTTGGTGGACATCAGCGTCGAAAACACCTTGTCCATGCCGATGTCGCAGCAATGTGGCCCCTCGTAATTGCCCCAGCAGATATGGACGCGCACCTTGTCGGCTGGGACATTTAGCAATGCGTGGTTCAATGCCTCAACATGCATGTTGGCGATTTTCACGAACTCGTCGTCGGACAGATCGGTGAACAGCATATGCCGCGACAGGGCCAGATCCGGGCAATCCAGCTGCAAATCCAGACCCGCACCAATGATGGTCTCATATTCTTCTTTCATCGCGTCGGCCAGCGCGGCCAGATAGGCCTCGCGCGTTGGGTAGAAGTCATTCTGCAGAAAAAGGGAAATTACCCCTGGGCTGGCGGCGTTCATAAAACCGCGCGCGACCCCGTGTTCGGTCATCGCCGCCTTGAGATTGTCTATGTCCTTCTGCAGCTCAACTTGCCCTATTGAGCGCACCTCGCCCACGCACATGGGCCGTGCATATTGGGGCGTACCGCCATCATCCGCCAGACGTTGCAGATATCCGGGAAACATTTTGAGGTCCGCAGGCGCATTGCGCGGGCTGTCACCTGCAAAACCGGTATACCGGTCCTTGACGTAAGTGGCGTAAGAAATCTTTGAGGTCTCACCGTCCGAGACGATATCTACCCCAGCCTTGGCTTGTTTCCGCACGGTCTCGGACACGGCAGCGGTCATGCAGGCGTCAAATGCAGCCTGATCGAACGGTTCCTCTCGCTCGCGAGCAAAGATGAAATCAACGACCTTCTGATTTCGTGGCAGACTTCCCACATGGGTGGTTGAAACGCGGGTCATGTCTTCATCTCCTTCCAAATCTTGATCCAGCACCAGGCCGGAAACCCGGCGCTGGATGCGCTAAGCGCGCCCCGAATGAAACCGGGACACGCAATTTTGGCGTTATGCACCCGTCCAGGTCGCGCCTGCCGGATCGTCGGTTGCGGTGATACGATACAGCCCCGCTTCTCCGGTCATCGAAGGCTCGGCGCTGTAGCTTTCGCCGGGCAGAACCAGTGCGGTGTCGCCGTTGGACAGGGTGGTCTCGACCTCATTGATCCTGATGCGCCAATGGCCGCTGGCCGGCATCAGAACCACGGGTTTGTCCGCCTTGATCTGTTCGGCCACAGCCGAGCCACGGTTCAGGAAATCAACCTCGAACCCTGGCTTGTCCTTGATCAGGCCATTTTCACCGATCACAACCGCAGGCTTGTCCGCTGCCAGCGCCATCAGGTCCCAGTAGCGAGCGACATATTTTCCGATCACCGCATCAACGGGAACCTCGGGGTAGGCTTTCAGCTCTTCCTCGGTCAGCAGCGGCATGGGCTGCACATTGTGTGGCAGTTCCTCGCCTTTTTTGCTGTCGTAAAGGACGCCGTTATTGCCCAGCATCAGGCCATGGGCCTGCGCATCCTGAATGACTTGCGGAGCCCAGGTCACGCCGCCACCAGCGTCATCACCGCCCAGCATCGACATGATCATGCCATAGTCCCGGCCGACGTTCTCGAACCCGCGGAAGATGCCGGTCGGGATGTTGAAGATGTCACCTTCTTCAGCGATGAACTCGCCCGCCGTGCCATAACGACCCCAGAAGAACCGCCAACGACCTTTAGCAACAAAGAACACCTCGGCGGTAGTGTGACTGTGCAGTGAGTTGCGGCATTTCGGCGGTTGCCCCGCTGCGCCGATGTTGAACCCGATCTTGTCGGTGATGTGGACGTGTTGATCCGGGCTTTCGCTGACGCCGCCGCCAATGATTGTAAAGTTCTCTTTCTGGTCTGAACCTGGCGTGTGGGCGTCGATGAACGCGGTTTTACAAGGCTTCAGTTCGCCATAACGGACGATGCGGCTTTCGATGGTACTCATATCTTTTCTCCTTTTGATTTGGGTTTGATGAAATCAATCCAAACCACCCGGCGGGCGATTGTTCAGCCGCCGGGCGCGCAGGCTGGCGCGATGGGCGTGGTACCGCCGCAACGCCTGCCCGGCATCCAGATTTGAGATACGGTGCGACATTCTAGAGATCACCGGTCTTCAGCAGAATCTGTTTCCAGATCGAGGTTTCGTCAAACAAGGTGTATTCTTTGCGCAGACCCCACGGACCGAACTCGGCCTGGCTGATGCCCAGCACAAAGACCTCGGCCCCTGTGGGCACGCCGAACACGCCCCAGCCGTCATGCTTGCCGTGCAAAGACCAGCGGATCGCGGCGCGCGGCGGCATCATCGGGTCGTCACGGCCGATCTGATGGTGGATCTTGAATTCGGCACGTGGGAACGCTGCGCGCAGACCCATCCAGAACCTATCAACCGGCCTCCAACTGTGGCCGGTCGTGCCGCCGGGATATTCTGACAGAACAGCGCGGTCGTATTCAGCCTCGATCACCCTCATATCGGCATTCATGATCCGGGTCAGGATATCCGCGTATTTCTGGCCCCATTCACTGTCATTGCCACGGCCTTTATAGGGGCCGGGCCTATCGTTCGCGGGCGTGAGGGGCTGCACGCAGGCGTCTGGCCCACCCTCGCGCGCGATCAGATCGCGGGCGTATTCCTTGGGATCCCAGCCCATCTGCTGCACGATCGCGCTCTGGTCGCGGATGAGCCACTCATCGTTGATCTGGTTGTTTATTGCGTGGCAGTCGGCAAGAATGCGGTAGATCAGTTTCTTGCCAGTCGCCTTGCCATAAACACCGTCACCGAGATGGCTCGCGGTGGATAAAAGGCGATGCGACGACAGCATGCCCTCTTCCGGCGTTCCCGACCAGATAACATCCTCGCCCAACAGTGTACGATCAGGGAACTCTGCAAGGGTCGCCATAGTGGCAGCAATGACATTCTGATTTCCGACAACCACCGACCCAGGCGAACGCACGACGATGTCCGGGGCATAATAGTCGTGCAGCGTCGCAATGCCGCGATCTTCCCAGATTTCTTTGGTGATTCCTATTATGTAATCGGGAAAGTCTTTGAATTTGTGATTAAATCCCTTCATGTCTTCCATCCTTCAGGTATGCGGGCGGAGCCTCGAACAATCAGCGGCCCGTCAATCTCGACCCGACGCGGGCCGGCATCGGGGTCCTCAATCTTGCCAAGCAGAATATCGACAGTTTCGGTGACCATGCGATTGGCAGGCTGTCGAATGGTGGTCAGGTTGTAGGCTGGCCATGAGGCGACAGTGACATCGTCGTACCCGATGACCGAAACGTCGCCCGGAACATTCAGCCCTAATTCGAACCGCAGCGTGTCCATCACGGAAATGGCCATGTGATCGTTGGCGACAAACACAGCATCAGGCGGATCGGCTTCGAACATCCTCAGCGTGGCTTGTCGGGCTTCTTCCGTCGAAAAATTTCCTACCTCACGGGCGTGCAGCGTAACCCCGGCTTTCTGCAAGGCGGCAACAAACCCTGTTTCGCGGTCACGCTGGGTCGAAGCTCCTTCCCACCCGGCGATATATCCAATCTTTTGGTGCCCAGCTGCCAACAGGAACTCAGCCGCCTTTCGACCACCGGCAACGTTGTCGGATGTAACTGACGACATTGCCGTGTCATCTTGTGCCCGATTGAACAACACCATCGGTATACCGGCCGTTCGGCAGCGGTCGGACAAATCCGAGGACAAAGCCACCGAAGCGGCGATGATCCCTTCGACCTGAAAGTCGAGTATTTCTTCGACCACATTGTCGATGTTTCCAGACTCATGCGAAGCCATGAATATCAACACGTGGTATCCACGTTCCTGTAACGTGTTTGTCAGCTTCTCCAGCGCCTCGGGATAGAACTGGTTGTTCAGATAGGCCACGACAAGCCCGATGATCCGGCTTTTCCCGGACACCACAGCGCGGGCCAGAACGTTCGGGCGATAGCCCAGTTCCTTGGCCGCCTTGCGCACCTTTTCAACGGTTTTTTTCGACGCTGACGCGCCGGGGGTGAACACACGGCTGACCGCAGATTGGCTGACCCCGGCGAGACGGGCAACTTCCAGTGATGTAACTTTTTGTGTCGCCATCAGTCTGCCGTCCAACCTCCGTCAACTATCAATGCCGTGCCCGTCACCAGCGCCGACGCGTCCGAGGCCAGATAAACCACCGCCCCCATGATGTCCTCAATCTCTCCCGGGCGACCCAGTTTTATCCTGTCCAGAATCCAGGTCCGCTTATCCGGATCGTCGAAAGTCGACTTTGTCAGATCCGTCAGAATGAAGGTGGGGCAAATCGTGTTAACCCGGATCTTTGACGGTCCGAACTCAAGCGCCATCGCCTTGGTGAAGCCTTCAACCGCGAATTTCGACGCACAATAAACCGCGCGTTCGCGACCACCAACATGGCCCATCTGGCTAGAGATATTGATCAGTGAACCGGGACGGCCGACGTCGAGTAGGCCTTTGGCAACAGCCTGGGTCAGGAAATATGCACCTTTGACATTGACGCCTATCACCGCATCGAAATCTTCAGGCTGTGTTTCCACGGCCTTGCCGTGTCGGGCAAGCCCGGCTGAGTTCAGCAGAATATCGAACGGCCCATTTTGCGCTACAGCTTCAGCGGTTGCCGCCACGTCCGAAACATCCAGTTCCAGAGCCCTGGCAGACCATCCCTGCGCCGACATATCTTTTGCAATATCCTGCAGCGCACCTGCACGGCGCGCTGCCAAAGTGACCTCAGCACCATGTTCCGCCAGCGCCACAGCGCAGGCCATGCCTATGCCCGACGAGGCTCCGGCGACCAAAGCTCGCTTGCCGCTCAGGTCGAAACTGGGGGTGCTGGGAAAATGGGGCATATCAGACCTCGCCGACCGGGAATGGGATGGTGCCCGGTACACGTGCCTTATTGAACTCACGCAGTCGGGCAAAAACATTTACGCCCAATTGCCGATACACGTCCAGCAGATCGACCAACACCCAATTCTCGCGGATCAGCCCACCTTCCAGACGCCAGAAATCAAGTGACTTCAAAGTGATCCGTTTGCCCGAAGACGCAATCCCCATCCAGCCGTCATGGGTGACGGTCTGGATCATGTTCGGCCAGCCAGTCACAGCGGCGTAGTCGCCATCACCAAAAAAATGAAAGGTAATCTCGTCAGCGTGCTGGCCACGATCGGGCATTCCGTTGAGGAAGGGAATCTGGTGCCAGTTGCGGAATCCCGCGATACCGCGCGCTGTCCCGATCCCGGCGGGGCCGTACCAGTTCATGCGCGGATGCCAGAACCGCTCCATCTCCATCACTTCGGGCCCACCCTGGCTGGGGTGTTTCTCAAGATGTTTCAGCATGTCGACGATATGATTGCACGAGGCCAGAGATTTCACCTCATCCCACGGTCCGGATACAACGCCATCCAGAGACGCCGGGCCGGGAATGCAGAACTCCAGCCCCAGAGACGGGGCCATTGGCCAGGCATTCGCCTGCATCATGACTTCGGGAATATCCCAGAGTGTCTGGATCTCGACAACCTTGCCTTCTTCGAAACGGTAGAATTCGTGGAACCGCATATGGACCAAATGCCCGGTCGGCGGGATGTCCAGCCAGGGGGCGACAAAGGTGCCGAAGTAGTGGCCGCCGCAGCCGACCCAGTCGTTGCCCTGTTCTGTCCGACCACCCATTACGATCCAGTCGCGACGCTCAAGATCGGGCATGGATTTTAGTATCGGCGCATAACAGGTGTCATAGAGTTCCTGCGGGCCGGTCAGATCTCCGAATGGATACAACATGTGGATGGCAGCATCGGGCGCGATTACCGCCTCCAGCGCATCTCGTACCCCGGCTTCGTCGAATTTATACATAGCCTCGCGCAGGGGCGCGATCAGGGCCTTGTGGGTAGAGTAAGTATCCATTGCGAAATCTCGCATCGTGTTAACTTCTTATCCAAAAAATTCTGTAGCGCCCCGGTCGATTCCGGGCGCAAGATTCGTCCCGCTTACGAAGACGCCTCCGCCGTCTCGCGATATGGTGCGCCTTCACCATACGGCACGTTGATGCCCCCGTAACGCCGGAGGCGGATGTTGCATTGTTCGGCATGGCCGACAAAGCCTTCCAGCATGCACAGGCGCGAGCCGTATTCGCCGATCATCGCCGCGGCCTCATCAGTGACGACTTTCTGATAGCTGTGGGTTTTCATGAATTTGCCGACCCAGAGCCCGCCGGTATAGCGCCCGGCCTTCTTGGTCGGCAGTGTATGATTGGTTCCGATCACCTTGTCGCCGTTGGCCACGTTGGTGCGCGGCCCCAGGAACAGCGCGCCATAACAGGTCATGTTTTCCAGAAACCAGTCGTCGCGGTCGGTCATGACCTGAACGTGCTCGGAGGCAATGTCTTCGGCCATTTGCAGCATCTCGTCATAGGTGTCGCAGACGATGACCTCGCCATATTCTTCCCAGCTGACTTTGGCGGTACCTGCGGTGGGCAGGATTCCGAGGATTCGGTCGATCTCGCTCAGTGTTTCTTGGGCCAGCTTGTGCGAGTTGGTGACGAGAACGCAGGGGCTGTTATAGCCATGCTCGGCCTGTCCCAGCAAATCGGTCGCACAAAGCTCGGCGTCCGCAGCAGTTTTGTCTGCGATCACCATGGTTTCGGTCGGCCCGGCAAAAAGATCGATACCCACCCGGCCAAACAATTGGCGCTTGGCTTCGGCCACAAAGGCGTTGCCGGGGCCAACCAGCATGTGAACCGGATCAATGGTCTCAGTCCCGATCGCCATGGCGCCGATAGCCTGGATCCCACCCATCACGTAGATCTCGTGGGCACCGCCCAGATGCATCGCTGCGATTACGGCCGCATTGGGTTTGCCCTGAAACGGCGGGGTACATGCGATGATGCGCGGAACACCCGCAACCTTTGCTGTTGCGACCGACATATGCGCCGATGCCACCATCGGGAACTTGCCGCCCGGCACGTAGCAGCCAACCGACTGCACAGGGATGTTCTTGTGACCCAAAATCACTCCTGGCAGAGTTTCAACCTCGATATCCAGCATCGAGTCGCGTTGTGCCTGCGCAAAGCTCGTCACCTGCTTCTGCGCGAATTTGATATCGGCCAGTTCGCGTTCAGTCAGCGAGTTGATCAATTCGTCGATCTGATCCTGGCTTAGACGGAAGCATTCCGGCGAGTAATTGTCGAACTTCTCTGACAGCTCACGCACTGCGGTATCGCCGCGGGTTTCGATATCCGCCAGCGTTGCCTCGACAACAGCTCGGGTTTTGGCATCGTCTTCTGCTCGGTCAGCTTCTGGTTTGCCGCGTTTCAGGTATTCAATAGCCATTGTCTCTATCCTCAGTTTTCAGGCCGGGGTGGAGTTTTTTCTCCCCGGTCAAATGCTTCCCAGCCTTCGCCATTGAACAGATCAACGCCAAGCTGCGTGGCGACATGGGCGAAGTCGACATTCACCCAATTGTCGATGATCTTGCCATCGACGACTTTCCAGAAATCCATGTAACGGATCTCGACCCGCTTTCCCGTCGGAGCGATGCCCAAGAACTCGCCCGAATGAGTCGCCTCCTGTCGGCCAAAAGCGGCAGCCCACTCGCCCATGTAAAGTCGGGCCTCGTCGATGCAGGTCTTATCAGAAAATGCTGCCTGGAACGGGCGCTGCCAGTTGTTCTGAAACTCCTTGAGCCCAGTTTTGGTGCCGCAGCCCTGGTTGCCGATCCAGCGGAACCCTTCGGCGAAGAATTCGCCGATATCGTCGATGCGGTGATCATTCAAACCATCGACCATGCCCTCGATCACGGCGCGGGTCTCGTCGGTTTTTCTCATGTCCGTGTTACGTGTCAGCACGGCCTGTTCGGGGCGGGAGCCCTTCATGTGTCTTTTCCTTTTATGGTTACCAAGGGGTTTTCTGTGTCGACTGGGAAGGTCAGCCTGCTGTCAGAAAATCCCTTGGCATCCGGTTGAGCGCCGGGTGGCGCGCAATGGCGTTATGTCTGGCAGAACAGCTCATTGGGTCTGTTCAGAAATTTCGGCAAAAAGGTCGTAACCCAGTTGCAACAGCAGATGTGGAATATCGAGCATGCACCAGTTCTCGATGATCTTGCCGTCTGCGCAGCGCCACCAGTCGCAGTCACGCATAAAAACGCGCTTTCCCGTTGGCTCCAGGTCCAGGAAGGGTTTGACGTGGACGCCGGTGATCTGCGGCCAGCCGCACAGGAACGCATAGTCGCCATCCCCGGCCTTGCAATTCGAACCAACGCCGGTGACGCCTGCATCCGTGCCGTCGCCCCAGCCCTCGAACGTGTTTTCGAAAGGGGACTGGAAGCCGGCAAACGCATCCACTGTCGCATAAGAGCCTAGCCCGCCGGGACCGTACCACACCATTCGGTCATCCCAATAAGGTCGCCAGCTTTGGTCTTCGGTCGTCAGCTGTATTAGCATGTCCTCGACCAGATCTGCTGTGGCGCGTGACTGCGCTGGGTCTGATGGCCCAATGACGATGCCGTCATGAGTTGCCGGACCCGGCACGACACCTTCATAGCCCTGTAGGTTCAAAGGCCAGAGGCCGAGTGCGATGATCAGTTCTGCAAAGCCGAGGAAGACATAGGATTCGACGATCTTGCCATCTTCCATTCGGTGGAACTCACCAAACCGCAGAAATGCCAGTTTGCCACTGGGTGGAATACCACAAAGCGGTCGCGTGAAATGACCATGGAAATACCCGGTTGAGGTGACCCACTCGCTTCCCAGGTATTCGCCACCCGTGACCACATAGTTCTGACGGGTGAGCCCCTCGAACGCCTCTGATATCGCAAAGATGACAGAGCTGACGTAGCCGTTGCCATCGGGGGCTGCATTGATCGGATGGCTCGCTTCGGTAGTGGCCGTTGCGGCGAAAATCTCGCTGGCGGCCGTCTCAATGGTCTCGCCGAGGCCCTTATCAAAGCTTTCGAGAAACTGACGATAAAGCTGTTTGTTTTCAAACGTGGTTCCGGTAGCAATACCCATCGCTGGGCGATTTGCGCGCTTGTTCATGGCGCTTTCCTTTTTAGAACGTGTTCCTATTCGCTGTGACGGTGTGCTGGCACGAGGACCTGCGCGCATCAAAGCAAATGGAATTCGTCCCGGCCGACGGGCCCGGCGCGCAGCCAAGTTCAGGCTGGCTGCGTGCGCGTGGGCAGATACGGACTGAGGATGAGTGCGCCCCATTTGTGTCAGCCTTTCACAGCCCCGGCGGTTAGGCCGCCCACGATCTGACGCTGGAAGAACATCACCAGGAGGAACAGTGGAACTGTGGCTGAAACCACCGCCGCAACAGCAAACATCACGTTGCCCTCAGTCTGTGTTGTACCGAGGAAGGCGGCGATGGCAGGCACCATGGTGCGGTTGCTTTCGGACAGCAGCATCGCGCCCACAGCAAAATCGTTATAGGCCAACAGGAAGGAGAACAGCCCGGTGGTAATGACACCCGGCCACATCACCGGAATGATCACGCGTCGGAAAGCCTGAAACTGGTTGCATCCGTCGACCTTAGCACTTTCATCCAACTCGCTTGGGATGTTCTTGAAGAAGGAATGCAGCATCCACAGGGTGAACGGCTGGTTGATTGCCACCAGCACGATAATGGTGGTCGGAAGAATCCCCCAAACATTCCATTCAAAGAAGGGCAGAAGATATCCTGAGACCAGAGTGATTGGCGGCATTGCACGGAAAATCAACGCCGTGATCAAAAGCCAAAATGTGTAGTTATAGGTTGACCGCGAAAGGGCGTAACCCCCTAACGTTCCGATGGTCAGCGAGATGGTAACTACAAAGAAACACACGATCCCGGTGTTCAGAACATTGCGCCAGAACTCTTCCTGAATCCATGCGCCCTCATATCCGGTGGTGGTGAACGGGGAGCCATAAACCGCTTCGGTTCGGGCGCCGGTCAGGGCGTTGGTCCAGTCAGCGATCGAGAAGAAATCCAGCTCGACCTTGAACGATCCCCAAACCGTCCAAAGGAACGGAAAGGCGGCCAGGATAAACCAAAGGAGCACAAACAGGGACGAGGCGATCCGAAGGCTTGTAGGCATTCTTTGTGCGCGGCTGGCCATATTATCTCGCTCCTTTGAAATCGCGCCAGGTGCGGACAAGCACGGGCGACAGAAGAATGGCGACCCCGATTATCGTCATCACAGAGGTAGCGGCAGCGGAAGACAGTTGCCGAGTCTCGCCACCGAGATCGTAAAAGATGAAGGTGCTGAGTGATTGCGCATGCGCTTGTGCGCTGAAGCCGATGATAGGTTCAAACACCTTAAAGTTATCCATCAACTGGATCAGCGCAACAAATGTGACCAGAGGCATGAGGTGGGGAACAACCACAAATTTGACCTGTTGCCAGCGCGTAGCCCCGTCGATCTGGGCAGCCTCGATCTGGTCTTGGGGCAAGGTTTGCAGACCAGCATAGAACACGACAAAGGCAAAAGGAGCGGCGTGCCAAACACCATAGACCATCAGTGCTACCCACATCAGCCCTGTTGAGGCTTTTAGGCTGAAATTCGGATCTCCGGCCAGATATACGAGGGCGTTTCCGATCACCCCGCGACTGTCAATCATCCAAAACAGGATGAGCGAACCGATCAGCGGGGTCACAATCATGGGCAGAAGAGAGAAAAAGATCATCAGACCCTTGAGTTGCCGGTGCAAGGAGTTGACCGCCAACGCAATCAACAGCCCCAATACAATTGTGAGCGGTGTCACGACAGCTACGAAGGTCAGCGTAAACGCCATTGCCCGATAAAAGGGCAAATTCCCGAGCTCCGAGAAAAACTCGCCCCAATTGTCACTCGAGGCCCAGATTTGACCAAACTCCTGTGTCGCCAGATGGCCTCGATTAAAGTAAATGTCCAATCCCACAAACCGGCCCAGAGGTTGCTCGGCGCGAAGGGCCGCAGTGGCCGCTTGATCAACAGTGGTCTCGGTTGTGCATCCGATAAGCGGGGTGCAGTTCTCAACCTCCAACAGAACGGCCGGGTGCGGGGCGAAAATCGATTGGGTCACCACCGAGACAATAGGCATGGCGATGAACAACAACATCGCAAGACCTGTGGGCAAGAAGAACCAAAGGAATGTCTTATGGCGCACGTTGCAATCCTCTCATCGGTGTGTTTGTGCGGACGCCGTTCAAGAACGCCCGCACAAGGCACATCTTATTGAAGGTAACCTTGCTCGATGGCGGCAGCCCGATAAGCAGCCTCGACATCGGCCAATGCCTGCTCGGCTGATTCCTTACCTTGCATGAAGTCCGCAAGTTCGTTGCCGAGCGCCGTGTGCATCAAGCCCATGTAAGGCAACATGGGATAGGGCAGTGTACCCATCTTGGCTGCCGCAAACACACCTTGGGCATCTTTACCAGGCTGGTAACCTTCGATAAGCCAAACTGCCAGAGGCGTGGTTTCATCATTCAGCATGTCCGGGCGGATGCCGTGCTTCATAGCAATGAACGTGGCCTCAGCTTCTTCATCCGGAATGTTTTTTCCGACAGTCCAACCGTCCCACCACAGGGTCGTCGCTGGTGTGGTGCCGCCGCCAACCGTCAGCGGAGCGCCAATCGCATGGCCATCGATCACCTCCTGTAGCACACCTTCGGTAGTGGTTTGCTGCGATGCGCGCGAGCCCCACATATTCATGATCGCAACGTTGCCAGCGCGGTATTCGGCATTGGTGGCATTAGAGTCATGCGTCAGGAAGTCGGGATTCATGTATTCCGACAAAGCCTTCATCATGTTCAGGGCGTTGACACCGGCCTCAGAATTCACGTTGGGTTCCGCCGTACCGGGTTTAAAATGGCTGCCGCCATAGCCAAGGAACATATTGTTGAATTCCTGCGCCAGGTTCCAACCCGATGCATAGGCTCCACCAACCGGGTTTTGCATGATGCCCTGCGCACGAATGGCCTCGGCCACCTCGAGCATTTCCTCATAGGTGGTCGGCACTTCGACGCCAGCCTGTTCCAGAACATCCTTGCGATACATCAGATGCTGCGCGTTCGCCATAAAGGCGACGGCCATGATGTTGTCGCCAATCTTGATCAGCTGCCCAGGCTGCAGGTCCTGGCCATATTTTTCCACCAGATCATTGAGCGGACGAATAACGTCTTCGTTCATCAGTGCCACAACCGAACTATTGGCGATGATTGCGGTTGTGTATTCCGACGGATTGCCTGACAGGCCAGCCACGTTGATGGTCTGGTGCTCGGATGTCAGGTTGGATTCTACCGGCGCTCCGGTGCATTCCTTTGCTCCGGCTGCGACGGCCTGGATGGCCGCAAATTCATTACCGACTATGTTGACACGTGCGCCGATTTCGCAGGCATATCCTGCGCTTGCGGCAAAGGCGGCTACCGAGCCGGCCAATGCAATATTCTTCAGAAACATCAATATTCCTCCCTAGATGGATGGGTGCATCTTCGAAGTCTGCACCCTGGTTACCCCGTCCCAACGGGTGTCGTTTGCGGTTCTCAGCCTTCCAGGCGAGCCCCAGTTTGCGCATCAAACAGATGGCAGTGGTCGGTATGGATATGAATCGAGACCTGATCGTCGATTTCGGCCCGATAGGTTTTGTCGGCCTTGACCGAGACCAGCGCACCACCGATCCGAACCGAGACCATGGTGCTGTCGCCCAACAGCTCTTGTGTATAGATCGGTGCATTGATCTCGCCGCCGCTTTCCACAACATTGGCGTCCTCGGCGCGAAACCCCAGCGTGATAGGACCGTCGGGCGCGTTCAACCCGTGTACCTCAGTGCTTTTGGCGCGAAACACGCCACCCTGAACCTCGCCATCGACAAGGTTCATTGCCGGGTTGCCGATAAAGCTGGCGACAAAGGTGTTGGCGGGGGTGTCATATATATCGACCGGAGTACCGACCTGTTGCACGACACCCTGTTTCATGATCACCACCCGATCAGCCAGTGTCATAGCCTCGATCTGGTCGTGGGTGACATAGATCGTGGTGACCGCCAATTCGTGGCTGAGGTTCTTGATCTGTGCGCGGGTGGAAACGCGCAGTTTTGCGTCAAGGTTGGATAGTGGCTCGTCCATAAGGAACACGTTCGGCTCGCGCACTATGGCACGAGCCAAGGCAACCCTCTGACGCTGACCACCAGACAATTCCGCTGGCTTGCGGTGCAGGAAGTCATCCAACTCAACCATGGCCGAAGCGCGCCGCACTTTTTCGTCATGGGTAGCAGGGTCAATACCGCGAACTTTAAGCGGGAAGCGAATGTTCTCATATACATTCATATTCGGATAGAGCGCGTATGACTGGAACACCATCGCAACATCGCGGTCTTTGGGCTCCATGTCATTTACTCGGGCACCATCGATCAGAATATCGCCCTCAGATGCGTCCTCGAGGCCAGCAATCATGCGCATTGTCGTGGTCTTTCCGCAACCTGACGGCCCAAGAAGTACCAGAAATTCCTTGTCGGCTATTGTCAGGTCAAAATTGTCAACTCCGACAAACGATCCCCAACGCTTTCCAACATTGCGAAGTTGAATTTCGGCCATTCTGTCCTCCCTGTTGCACTCGTAGTGCATACGCTTGCAAAACCATAGACAACAAAAGAAACATCTGGCAAGCTTTTTTTGCATGCGTGTGCAAAAGCCGACTTCATCTTCCTCGCAATTCGCCCCTTGGCAGCGACTAAAGAACTGAAAGAAAATAATAATGTCCTATGAAATCCAAAAATCGATCATCTTGGATTACTACACGGCGCTCAGCAGCGTAAAAGAATCGGATATCGCCAACACGTTGTCTGAGTTCTGCACAGAAGACTACCTGTGGCGCGGTTTCCACCCGTTTGATGAGCTTCGGGGCACCCATGACGTAGCACAGGCATTCTGGCGTCCCCTGAAGCAAAGTCTAAGGAAAATGCAGCGCCGGATGGACGTGTTCATGGCCGGAAAAAACGAGATGGACGGATTCACCTCGGTCTGGGTTGTTTCAATGGGGCATCTGATGGGCCTGTTCGACAATGCGTGGCTGGGCATCGCCCCCACGGGCAAGATGGCGTTTTTGCGCTATTGTGAGTTCAACAAGATCGAGAATGGCAAGATCGCCGAAACGGCGATGTATTTCGACATCCCGCATTTCATGATGCAGGTCGGGTTGCAGCCCTTCCCGCCTCAAACTGCAGCCCATCTGGTTCAACCCGGACCGATGACGCATGACGGGTTGATGTTCAGCCCGCAGCCTGCCGAAGAAGGCGAGAAAACTCTCGACACGATCAATGCCATGATTTCCGATCTCGGCCAATGGAACAGCGGCTTGAGCCTTGAGGAAGAATTGCGCCAGACATGGAGCGAAGACATGATTTGGTGGGGGCCCGCCGGGATCGGTGCGACCTATACGATTGAGCGTTATGCAAAGCAGCACTCAGGCCCGTTCCGCGCATCCTTAACGGACCGCTCGAAGACCAAGCACATTTGCCGCTTGGCTGAGGGTCACTATGGCGGCTTTTTCGGCTGGCCGAATTTCACGGCGCGGCCCACCGGCGGGTTCATGGGTATGCCCGCCACAGACAAGGCCGGTGAATTCCGTGTGATCGACATCTATCGTCGCGCGGGTGACAAGCTGGCCGAGAACTGGGTTTTCATTGACCTGCTGCACTTCTGGAAACAACAGGGTGTCGATATTTTGGGGCGCATGTCGAAAGTACCGCGAACATGACCGGCTGGATCGATGCCCATCACCACCTTTGGGACCTTGAAGCTGTAAACTACCCCTGGCTGATGGCGCGCGGGGTGGAAAGGTTCTTTGGCGACCCGACGCCGATTCAACGGAATTATCTACTGCGCGAGTTCCGGTCCGAAGCCGCGCCCTGCGGAGTCGGTGCCTCGATCCATATCCAGGTGGGAGCCAAAAACGGTCTGGACGAAGCCCGGTGGGTTCAAGCTGTCGCCGAAACCAATCCAGACTGGCCAATGGCGCAGGTTGTGTTCTGTGACCTGACCTCGGCTGACCTACACGCCCAGCTTGATACGTTTCAGGCTCTTCCAACTGTACGCGGTGTGCGCCAGATCGTCGGGCGCGCACCCGGAGAGGACGCGCAGACGGGAACCAATTTCCTGTTGGACGATCCGCGGTTTCTGGACGGACTGAAGGAGGCTGGACGGCGTGACCTCAGCTTTGATCTGCAGCTCATTCCTGATTTGATCGGAAAAACCACCCGAGTTCTCGCGCAAGCCTCGAATACACGAGTCGCTCTATGCCATGCCGGATCACCATATGACCGCACTCCGGCGGGCCTGAAAAGCTGGGCTCAAAGATTGCGCGCTCTGTCCGATCTGCCGCACGTCTCATGCAAGCTCTCAGGTCTGGGCATGTTCGATCACAACTGGGCGCCTGAGAGTATTCGCCCGATCGTGGAGATTTGCCTTGAACAATTCGGACCAAAGAGGGTCATGTTTGGCTCGAATTTCCCGGTCGACAAACTCTATGGCAATTACACATCGCTGGTACAGGCTTACCGTGATCTGGTTCCGGCTGAGGCCCAATCGGCTGTGTTCAGAGAAACCGCAGAACACTTCTATGATCTCGAGGTGCCCTGAGAATGATATTCATCCTTGAAACAATAAGGTTCTGTCGCAGATTTCTTTGAGAACTGCACAGACGGAGCTGGAGAGGCGATTGTCCCGCCAGTTGTTAGGCCGGTAATCGGCTCTCAGAAGTCATCTCGACTTCCGCCCATCTGACAGCGATGACTTTGACGTTCCGGCACTCAAACGCAACGGGGACAGTCGTTCCGGGGAACCCGTAGGAATGGGGAAGCCTTCCAAAAGATAATGGAACTCGTTTCGGACCCATGAGGTGTTGGTATTCAAGGCTTGAATTGACAGAATCTTCAACATTGATCCTGTGCAGATGGGTTCGTCACAGATTAATTGGGTTTGCCCGCGAGGGTCCCAAGGCAAAAAACCCGGAAGAGAGCGTGATACGGAGGTAAAGCAGTGACCCAACAGAACTGGAGCCAGGCAATTCTCGACCGGCTCAAGTCCGAAGGAAGTCGTCTGGCCATACCAGACGGATACCAACTGTTTGCACCGGGCGCTTACGGTGAGGTGTTTTTGATCATTCGTTCGGGCATCGTCCGAGTGGAACAAACCAGCCCGTCAGGGCGGACCGTTGTTCTTTATCGGGTTGGCCCGTACGACAGTTGCGTTATGACGACCTCGTGCATGTTGTCGGACATCCCCTATTCAGGGTTCGGTTATGCCGAGGGGCCGGTGACGGCGCTGGCCATCGGGCGGGACAAGTTCAACACGTTGCTGGCCACAGATGCAGAATTTCGAGGTGCGGTCTTCATGGCGTTTTCACAACGCATTGTTGAACTGTCCGAGGTTATCGATGATCTTCTACTTAACCGGATGGACCTGAAATTGGCGCAGTGGCTTTTGGATCAAGGCGCACATTCGGGCGATATCCGCACCACGCACCAGCGCATTGCGGCCGAACTGGGCAGCGCACGCGAAGTCATGTCCCGTATCCTCAAGGATTTTGAACATCGGGGATGGGTCAGGCTTGAGCGAGGTGTGATTTATCTGCAGGATCGCCCAGCCCTGCACCACCATGCCAGAACGGGAGTTGTGTGACCTCGTCACATAACACGGTTTGGAAAACAGCGAATCTTGGACCAGATAATCAAGGAGATTCGACCATGCAATTCACGTCTAATGTTGGTTCTGTCGACCGGGTTCTGCGCCTGATCCTCGGTGGCGTGCTGATCCTTCTGGCACTGACCGGCACCATCGGCCCCTGGGGTTGGCTTGGAGCTGTGTTTGTGCTGACGGCCTTCATGAAATTCTGCCCGATTTATGCGCTTCTGGGTCTGTGCACCAACAAGCAAGCCAAGCCGTAACACGTCCTACCCTTGCCTCGCGCAACACTGGGATTCGTCTGGGTTCCGGCGTTGTGCGGCGGGCGCGGCGTTCCTCGGGGCATCCACTGTTGTCCATCCCCCAGCTGACAACCGGCACCAAATTCGAAAGGTGTCAGCATTCGGGCCAGCATGTCGCCTTCTACCCCTAGCACCAGACCGCTACGCAGTTGCACAACCCGGATGCCCATACCCACGATTGGCGCAGCGGCGCGCTCCCATGTGTCGCACACCTCATGGATGAAGACGGGGTGGTAGGTGTCGTCTTCGGTGAGGATCTCGTCTTGCCGCGGCCCATACCAGCCCACGGCGGAACCGGTGATTAGGCAAGATGGTTTTTGATCCAGCCTGCGGATCAGTGCGACGAAATCTTTCGTCATCACGACCCGAGACTGCAGGATGCGGGCGTTTCCGACGCGTCCAATGCGCGTTTGCCACCAGCTCACCTGCCAGATTGACGATGGCGTCAAAGCGCTCTGTGTTGTCAATTTGCTCGAGTGAGGTGATCAGGCGTACCGGATGGGGCAATGCGTCGGCCTTTTGCAGGTTGCGGGTCAGGACGGTGACGTGGTGGCCACCAGCAACCAGGGCCTCGACCAGACGTTGCCTGATGAAACCGGTGCCACCCGTGATCAGCAGATGTTGTCGGGGCGCGAGTTGCGTGACCAGAGAGGCCGCGTTGACGGCATTCAACCGCGTGCTGCGTGCGGCCGCCAGCAAATCGCGCGCGCTGAACAGCGCCACACCAAACGCGGCAAGGGTAGCCATGATGCTCCAACTGCCGTGATGGACAGCCATTCGCCGTCCAATTCGCCCTTCGTGCCGATGAAAACGATCTGGCTTCCAGGCGCTCGCACCGTCGAACAGATCGAAGGACTTGTGGAAGCTCTCTCGCACGGTGCGTTGCCGGAACCTGTCACGCAGCAGATCGAAGCCCTGATTGCACGTGAACCGGAAGACACGCCGGACAGGGCACGTTGAAAGAAACCCATTGCGGGCAGTGGGCGAACGCCTGATTTGTTTGCAAATGGCCTTTTTGCCTGAGCGCTACCATCTGGCAGTAGGGCATGCGGCGACCAATCTAATGGAAGTTGAGAGTCCTATTTATCCTATGCTGCACTGTCGTCGAAAGCCGATTGCTGAGAAGCTCTATAAAAGACGCTTGACCTGAAGTAGCTTCAGGACTGTAGGAGCCTGGGCGAAAGGGTCTGATAGTATGATGATTTCAGAAGTTGCCGGACTCACCGGGCTCAGCATCTCGACAATTCGCTTCCATGAGAAATCGGGGCTATGCCCTTCATCCAACGCGGCTCGGATGGCAAACGCAGGTTCAAGAAGACAGATGTCGATTGGTTGGAGTTATTGGCGTCACTTCGCTCGACAGGAGTGCCTTTGACGGAAATGCGATCTTTTGCAGAGCTCTACGCATCTGGCGACGGCAAGGTCCCTGAGCGCAAAGCTGTCCTGTTGGCGCATAGGCGGCGACTTGACGACCATCTCGCCATGGCTCTGCTTGATTCCGGGTGTCTGTCTCATCTCCACTCCTTGGTGGTTTCGATGTGCCAGAAACCCTCTCTTATCAAATCAACCTAAACTGTCCCATTAGCGCTGACGTCAGACAATATAGATCACACCCCAGATGCCAAAGCCCCACCCCGGGGGTTGATCCGGCCAGAAGTCCATGGTGACAGGAAACTGTTCGGGCCGGTAGCCTGCGAATTCATCTGTCATCAACGGAGACGGCGCAAACACAACAGACGCCAGTGCAACTGTCATCGCAAGAATGGGTAGATTTTGTTCATCAGGACAGGTCCTTCTGTTCGGGTCCCATCCCGGTTCAGCGTCGTGCTTCGTGGTCCGGGCGCATGGTCGCGATCAGCTCGGCCACCTTGAAGCCGAATTTGCGCATCTCAGATTTGTTCATGATGACGCCGCTTTCGGTTAGGTAAAGCCAGTCGATTGCTGTCAGCGTGTGACCGCCAGCATCTTTCGGCAGAATGATCTTGTACTCCATCTTGATTGTTGACCCAGAAACGACCCCTCGTGCCTCGCCGACAATGTCGTCGGCGGTGGCGGTGAACGTGTTGCCGTCGCTGAGCTTCAGGAACCATTTGCGACTTTGCTTTTTGCCGTTTGAAAAGGTGAACTCTTCGCTCAGCGTACCAGTGTCGCCGTCCCATTCACCGACCATTCTGGCAACGAAGCTGTTCGTCATCTTTCCGGTTGGGCCATAAATCAGACCTTCGGAGAGGATTTCACCGCTCAGGTGGGTTTTGAGCGAAAAGGCAGGGCTTGTATCGGCATAGTCTGACGGGGTTTGTGCGCGAAAACTGAGAAACATGGACTTTGCCGCCATGACCAGAGCGGCAAGAATGAGCAGGGCAGTAAGGAGTTTCATTGGGTTGGGTTCTCCGTAGGAAGCGCCAGGACAAGCGCCAAGGCGCCGAGTTTCAGGATGCAGGGAAGGACGGCATAAGAGATGTTCAATGTATTCAGGGCCTCAGTGCTGTTTGTCGCGCCGGGTCTAAAGCCACTGCTTTCCAGCACGGGCAGAACAGCGAAAGCGGCCACAGCAAGGCCAAGTTTGCCCGCAAAGGACCAGATGCCAAAAGCTAACGATGCCTTTAGACCCGCCCGGGTCAGCGCCACCGAAAACATAGCCGGAAGGATAACCATATCGGCCCCCAGGGCGGCGCCGGATGCCAGGCAGATCACGGCAAAGCCAACCTGACTGCCGGGTGCTAGGAACGCGGCCCCGACAAAGCCGAGGATTGCCAAGGGCATGGCGACCAACAGCGTGGCTTTCGAGCCCATTCTTTGGCTCAGACGGGCCCATAGCGGCACGCTGAAACCTGCGCTGAGAAAGAACAGGATCAACAAGGGGCCGGCTTTGCCCGGCAGTTGTAAGCGGTCTTCCACGAAAAAAAGAAACAATGTCGAGGTAATGGCAACAGGTAGGCTGTTGACCAGTGCCAACACGAGAAGTCTCAGAGCGCCAGTTTGGCGGAGCGCACCAAGGGACATACGGTCACCTTCGATGGGTTCGCGACGCCAGATCGGCAGGGTGATCACGGCAACGACAAGGGCCAGCGCTCCAAGAAACAGGCCAAACGCTTCGTATCCCTGACCGGTGGCCCCAAAGGTGACAAGGAAAGCCGGTGCAATGGCAGCAATCACCACGCCAGCCAGCATGCCACCCTCACGAAACGCCGCCAGCGTCATCAGAGAGCGTGGCGTCGGTTTGGCTGCCAAAGTGGCGCTGCGTCCATAGAGCAGGATCATGCCAAGGCTGTAGGCCGAGAAGAGCAGAACAAGGACTGCCACCAGACTTGGAATCGCGTTTGGCCCCGGTTGAGCGGTGAATAGCAATGGAAAGCCGATGGCCAGCCCAAGCGCCGCGGCGCTGGCAAACAGGATTTGTGCCCGTGGCCAGCGGTCGATTGCCCAGCCAATCAGTGGGTCCTGAACAAGATCGACCAGCCGGATGACCAACAGGATCGTGCCAATTGCCCCCAGCCCGATGCCAAGCTCAACCGAAGCAAACCGCGGCAAGTGGATGTAAAGCGGAATGCCAGCCGCGGCCAGCATCAGCGCATAGAGGCTGACACGCGGGTAAAGCATCACTCGCCCTTCAGTTTCCGGGTGAAGGATTCCGAACGTGTGTTTTCGCCAAGAAAGATCGACATGAACCTGTTCTTGATCCTAGGATGGCTTAGCGTGCAAACCCGTTTTCCATTGTGCCAGAACCCGATTTGGTTTGGCCCCTTGGAGATGGCGACATAGCGGTCACCCTTGCGTACATCGTTGAAACACATTTCCAACTGGCCGCGCACTGGCAGGGTGGCCCCGGTACGGCTCAGTTCGCGCATGGTGGCTTCGACCAGATCAAGTTCTGTCAGGTTGCGGAGGTATTTCAGCTCGAGCCCGAAATCCTTGCTCCAGTCCAGAGGTGCTCCGGACTTGGTGAAGAGCTGAGCTTCGTAGAGCGGGAAGCCTATATAACGAAAAGTTGCCGTGCCGCGCGTTTCGGCATCGGGCAGCACAGATTTGATTGCGGACGCCTGCGTACCCGTTGGCGAGGCGAGCAAGGCAAGAGCAAAGACAAAACTACGCATGGGCCATCTCCACTTGAACGACATTGGTATGCCCCACGGCAAAGGACGCGGCACAGATCTCGAGATAGTACTGCCAGTTGCAGAAGAAGCTCTCGCCATATCCCAATTCCGAAACGCGACGCTTTTGCGCGGTAAGGTTATTGGCCCAGTTCCGACAGGTTCGGGCATAATCCTGCCCGAAAGCAAAGCTGTCGCAAGCTGCGAATCCAGCGTTACTGGCTTGGGCCTCGATAACACGGTCCGACAGCAGCATGCCGCCAGGGAAAACGTATTGGCGGATGTAATCGGACGAGGACTTGTATGTGTCAAAAAAGCTGTCTTTGACGGTGATCGCTTGCAACAACACGCGCCCACCCTCGGCCAAGCTGCGCTTGAGCATGGCAAAGTAGCTGGGCCAGTAGCGCTCGCCCTCGGGGGTGCGCAGGATCAGCTGCCCGTCATGCAGTCGCTCGCAGGTCGATAGAAAATTCGATTTCAGAGCCTTGTTGATTAAGCGCATTTTCCATTCCTGTGATTAGGTGACGTTCATTCAGGGCGCGCACGACGCGCATTGCACTGGCGATACCGTCCTCGTGAAACCCGTGCCTGTTCCATGCTCCGGCAAACCATGTCCGGTTGCGTCCCTGCATTTCCCGAATGTCGCGCTGTGCCTTGAGCGCTGCCTTGTCAAACATCGGGTGGGCGAAGTTCGCTACGTCATAAACTTTGTCCTGAGGGATCTCGGTCGACGGGTTCAGGGTGACGAACAGGGGATCGGATTCAGGGATATTCTGCAGCCTGTTCATCCAATAAGTGAGGCCGATGTCGCCATCCTGCGACCGGTACGCCCAGCTCGACCAGCAGGCGCGCCGCCGGGGCATCTGATTTTCATCACAATGCAGAACAGCCGTATTGGGTTGATAGCGGATGTTACCAAGAGCGGCGGCTTCGGCGTGTGTCGCGTCTTGCCCCAAGATCTGGAGGGCCTGGTCCGAATGGCAAGCCATGATGATCTCGTCAAAAGAAGCCGATAGGCCCTTGTCAGCAAAGATGCGCACTTCATGCGTGTCGCGCTGGACATGCCGAACCGGTGCATCGGTGCGAATGACACAGCCGCGAGCCAGAAGCGCGGATTCCAACCGGCGGACATATTCGATGCTGCCACCTTTCACCGTCCACCACTGATGTTCGCCAGAGCCGGCTAAAAGTGCGTGGTTGCGGAAGAATTGTACCAGCGATTTCGCCGGGAATTGGTCTATATCTTCAACCGGGGTTGACCAGATCGCTCCGCACATCGGCATCAGGTAGTTGTTGCGGAACCAATCGCCGAGGCCCAGCTCCTCGACCAGTTCACCAATGGTCTTGTTGTCATCCGTAGCGGCAGCCTCGGCACGCTTTCCAAAGCGAATGATGTCCGCAATCATCTTGTAAAACTGCGGTCGCAGCAGGTTACGTTTTTGCGCAGTGATCGATCCCACGTTGTTCAGACCGTATTCCAGCCAGCCATCATTGATGCTGGCGCCGAAACTCATCACGCTCTTGATCACCGGAACGTCGAGATCACGGAACAGCCGCGTCAGGTAGGGATAGGTTACGTAGTTGAACACGATGAAACCGGTGTCGACCGGTTGGTCGCCGTTCTTGCCCGCCATCACGGTTCGGGCATGCCCGCCTAGACGCGGGGATGCTTCAAACAGGGTGACGTCATGGTAGGGCGCCAGATAATAGGCGGACGAGAGGCCCGATATACCACCGCCGACAATTGCGATTTTCTTTCTTGGGCCGTGAATCTGATCGAACATGCCGTCCTCATCTTTACAACGTTATGAGGCTGTTACGCGGCGCCGGTCAAATTGGATCAGAAAAGCACGAGAATAGTATTCAACGCGTTCTGATCCATGAGCCGCGCAGCCGCGTATAGGACACATGATGCTGGAACATATTCAGGCCCAAACCCTGCATGCCCGACGCGGAAAGCTGAAGAACACCTTCAGCTACGGTGTCGATTTTGTGTTGACCGATCTTGGTGTTAAGGCGCCTTGGCTGTTGTCGCGAAACCGGTTCAATCTATGGTCACTGTGGGATCGTCAGCATGGCGGAACACGGGGTGACGGGCGCGGGTTGGCGTGGTTCAAGCAGGTTCTGCAAGAGCGTGGGTTACGAACCAAGGACGCACAACTTTTGCTTCTGACCCAGCCAAGCTTCCTTTGGTTTCATTTCAACCCGGTCAGCTTTTGGATTGCGCTGGTTGATGGCACCCCGAGGGCCTTTGTTGCCGAGGTTAATAGCACCTTCGGCCAGCGACATTGCTATTTTTGCGCACACGAAGGATTTCGCCCGATCGCACGTAGTGACACTCTGGTTGCCGAGAAACTCATGCACGTGTCTCCGTTTCAGAGAATTGCTGGTCACTACCGGTTCAATTTCGGCTTCAGTGAAACACGGATCGACATTCGCATTTCCTTTGAAAATGAAGACCAGGGCGTTCTGGCTACGCTATCCGGAGAGCGGCGTGCGGCAACAAACAGGTCGCTCCTTTGGGCCGCCGTCCGCCGACCCTTGGGTGCGGTGCGGGTTTTGGCGCTGATCCATTGGCAGGCGGCGATCCTGTATCTGAAACGCGCGCCGTTTCTTCGGAAACGCCCTGCGCCCGCGGCTCTTATAAGCGAAAGCCAGCCGTTAGGTGACGTCGGCAAATGACCGATTTCCTAAACAAGACATATTGGCTCATCGGAGCTAGCGAAGGATTGGGGCGAGCCCTTGCGAAGCGACTGGACGCAGAAGGTGCGCACCTGATCTTGTCGGCGCGTAATCGCGAGCGACTGAATACCCTGAATGCCGAGTTGACCAGTGCAACCGTGCTTGCGCTGGACGTGACCGATGGCGACTCCGTGCGTCGCGCGGCGCAGGCGGCGGGTGATGTGGACGGTGTGATTTATAATGTTGGCGCCTACGAACCCATGGGCACAACAGAGTGGGACAGCGAAACCGCGTTGACCATGGTGGATGTCAATTTCACCGGGGCGATGCGTGTCCTGGGCGAAGTGGTGCCAAGGATGGTTGCGCAGGATCGGGGCGACATTACCCTGATCGGATCGCTGGCGGGGTATCGCGGTCTTCCCGCCGCGATCGGATATGGCGCCAGCAAGGCTGCATTGATCAGCCTAGCCGAAACCATGCGTTTTGATCTTAGAGACAGCGGAGTATTTGTGCGTCTGATCAATCCCGGTTTCATCAAGACCCGCCTGACCCTGAAAAACAAATTCCGTATGCCCATGTTGATGACGCCCGAAGATGCCGCGACCCGTGTGTTGAAGGCCATGACAAGGCGCCGTTTCCGCACGGATTTCCCGGCGCCGTTTTCCTGGGTGATCCGCGCGCTCGCAATTCTGCCGGACTGGCTGGTTTATCGAGGGAAGTAACGCCGTTTCCAACTTGTTCCGAAACGATGGGGCTGCCGAGTTTTCAGCAGCCCCAGATTGTTGGCGGTGCCCTGCCATGACGAACAGGTTATTGTCCTTAGTGACGGGCTGGTCGCGTGCCGGGAAGCGACCGTATTGCACGGATCGCTCGGATTCCTTCGGCGGCACGTTTTCAGAAAGGCCCGGCCAGAATGCCCTTTTAGTTCAACGATCCTGTTCGGACGGAGTTTGCGACAGAACCAATTACATGCGTCCGGTGAGTATCTTAGCCAGATCAGGTTCAACCTTTTGGGTTTTTTCCAGATCCAGGCTGTTTTTAACGTGAAGAAGGTGGTGTTGGATGCTGTCTACCGCAGATTGCGGGTCACCACTCGCGATCGCATTGATGATCGACGCGTGCTCATCATCGGGGCAAGATGAGTCCTTGTTGGTTCCAAACAGCGCCACGATCAGAGAAGACCGGGTCACCAGTTCCCTGACGACGCGAGTGAGAACTGCGTTGTTGTGGCATTTAGCTAACTCGACATGAAATTCACCAGAGAGCCTGATAATTTCTGTTTGGTCGTTCCTTGCCCTAGCCTCATCTTCCTTTTTGATATGAAGCCGCAACGCTTTGACCCCCGCGTTGCTAATTTCTCGCGTCAAATCCCGAACGATACCGGTTTCGATCATCAAGCGGGCCTCAAACACGTCTCGGGCTTCTTCGGGGCTTGGGCAAGCAATGAATGCACCGCAGTTGGAATGAAGTTCAACAATGCCTTGGCTACTTAACAACAACAATGCGCGGCGGACGCGCATGCGACCAACGCCAAAGGTCTCACATAAGGTTTGTTCACTCAATTTGGTTCGTGGAGCCAGCTTTTGTTCCATTACGGCGGAATAAATTCGATCAACGATCAATTGCTCATCCGGATCAGATTGGACGGTGTCGAGTATTTGTTGTGCGTCTGTCATCTGGTTTCAATTCGACTGGACCGCGTTGCACGAATAGCGCTTGGGCCGCATTTGCCCCTTTCCCCGGTTCGTTATGCGACACGTTCATAGGTCGCACGACCTAGACGGG
>NZ_JBQFXM010000023.1:0-31978 GCF_056540845.1 Ruegeria sp. AL2 | reverse complement strand
TCTCGGTCCCATCATGGCTGATCCCTCCCTTTAGGAAGAATTGAATCAGCAACTTACCAACCGATCAAGCCCGAGTTTTTCAACAAAATAATGTGGTGCACCCCAGCATCCGGGCACACCGTTAGACGGCGGCTGTGGGCCGTCTGCGTGATCAGCTGACAGCGGGGCAGGGGCCTGTGCTGCACCAGCATCGAGGTCTGCAAGGAGCCCAAACCAACCTATGCTGCGCGATGCCCCAACTACGGCAATGCGCAGAAAGCTGACTTTGCAAAGTCGCCGTTCAAAGTTTCGCTTACCTAATCCGACCGGCCTAGATGGTCGGAGGCTCTTCGAGGAAGTGCGGCACTTTAGATTGTTGGCCTATTCGAAGCAAATTTAGGTACGGAGCATTGTCGGGCTACGTCAGCCAACGTAAACGCCAGAGAATAAGGGCAATACGAAATCCAGTTAACCAGATGACAATTGACGAACTACTGGTCGATTAATCTCATTGTCCGAGCAAAACCTCCCCAGCGAGCTTCAGCGCTGCTTTCGCTTGACCGAAATAATGCATCCAGAGTGTTTTGGATGCCGAGCAGGTACATCCCGTGCCATTGCGTCCACGTTTCCGAGGTGCCGCAACGCTCCGTTGTTCAGCAACACGCCTCGTCCAGCATCATACCGGCGCTGTCCAAATCCGCTGGCTACGCATTCCCAGTCTTCCTTGGCTGCCGCGTCGCGGAATCTCGGTAGGTCGTGCGGATCATGTCGTCCAGGTGTTGCTGCGACGTGATCGTGTTTCTTGGCATTACTTTGGTGGGTTACATGGTGGGTCACTTGTGTTGAGCCAGGTTGCTGAACAGTACCGGTTGTTGGCCTCGGCCTAGGGCGCATGATTGTCACGACACCTTGTGGATTCTTATGTCCTGGGACGGCTACGTGAGTTGCCGTAGGTCTTGGTGTCAACTGTGGAACCTGGCCAGGAACCGCTATGGGAACCTGATTAGGAGTCGCGGTTGGGACGAGCGGTGGCACAGTAGTTTGACCGGAAGGCTGAGGCGGGACCTGACCCGGAACGGCGACTGGTATTTGGATTGGTGTTGCAGTTGGCGCAAGGGGCGGCACATTAGGCTGAGGCGGAACCTGGCCAGGGACAGCTATCGGAACTTGATTGGGAGTCGCAGTCGGAACTTGCGGCGGCACAGCAGTAGGCCCGGTGGCCAATGGCGGAACCTGATTGGGAACGACTTTAGGAACCCGGTTTGGTGTCGGATTTGGCACCAATGGTGGAGCTAGGGTCGGCGCTACGACGGGTGTTGGAACTTGACCGGGCACCGCTATCGGAGTCGCGATAGGAACCCGACCGGGAAATGCATTCGGGACCGCGCCCGGCGCAAGGACCGGCACAGTAACGGACGTGGGCGTTTGCTGCGTTCCCTGAGGTGGCAACTGATTTGCCACCGGCTGCGTTGGGCCGGTAATTTGATTGCCTGTCCCTTGCCCACCGGCCTGCCCGCATCCTTGGCTAGACTGGTGCGGATTACCAACGCCACGGCACCACCCGTAATGATTTCCGCCGGCAACGACTTGCGTCGCGGCCAGTTCTGCAAACAAACAAGCTACAGTAAGAAAAGCAATGCGGTTCCGTTTCATAACATCCTCACCAACTTGTTGTCAGAGCAAGATACGCGCCAGGATCGCCAGAGTCGGTCAAGGGGCCGTCTCTCAAAGGGACACCGACGTATCCGGACAGGAACAGGTTTTTCTTAAACTCAATGTCCAAACCCAGACCTGTCGAGGCCAGTGTAGCATTGTCAACTTCAAAACTCGCAGGGTCATTGTTCGAGATGTAACCTACGTCGAAAAAGACAAAGGGCGTTAAGCGATGAATGCTTTGGGAACTTGGAAAATAGGAATGAGACACTTCGAAAATCGCGGAAATCCCGGAATCACCGTCCACTTCGTCAAACCGATATCCACGCAAAGCATAACGATCACCAAGGAAGTACTCCTCGACCGAGGGCAGCCGGTCGGTTGTAAACTGGCCCCAGATCTCGGTGCGCCAAGCTGTGTTAGAGGACAAGCCCGTTAGTGGGCTTTCGTATCCGATGCCGCCCCGCAGATGCCAGAACGAAGAGTCCCCGTCGTCAAAATTCGCGTCTGTCGTGTCGTTGTCATTGTCACCAAAAGATAAGGTTAGCCCCGCTTCCAGAGCTTGTCCTTTTGGATAGTTTTGCCCGTAAAGATATGTAAGGCCAACGACACTCGCGTCACTGGATAGGGGCACGCCGCCACTGACTGAGTCCGCTTCAGAAAGGCGATAATCCAGCAGAAGATAACCATAGCGGGCCACATCGCGGATCACGGGGTAACCCAACGCGACGGTGAAGTTCTCGCCATCAACATCTGTTCTTGCAAAATCCCCCGAGAGGTCACGTTTTGCGTTTATGTTCCCGTAGAAGATCTCACCGTACAAACCATTGCTGTTCAGCGGCGTGCGATAGGTAAGAGCGCCCCATAAAGAGTGTTCATCGTCTTTGTCCCAATTGTAATTGCCTGATCCCTCAAATCGTAGCAAATCCCCGACGGTCAGTGTCGAATAAAACTCTTGTACGACATAGAAACTGAGCGCTTCCCCAAGCTCACGTGGAGGGTTGTCTAGTGTCGCACTACCGGCTTGTTTGCGCAGAGGTTCTCCCAATACTCTCAGCCGAGCACCAGCCTGATCCGGGTAATCAAGTTCGGTCGACACGTCCAGATCGGGTATGTCCTCGGCTAGCATAACCGCCCGCTCAAATCGTTTGAGAGTTATTGGATATGCGGTGGTGAGGGGCTGAAAAATCTTTTCTAGGGTTTGGAACGTGCGCGTATCTACACCTTCTATTTCGATGGTTTGAATACGCCCCTCATCAACAACTATGCTCTGCCCATCGGGACCAGGCCACGCCTCAGCCAAGAAGTAACCATCTTCTCGGTAGATCTGCGTGATCGTTGATGCGACATCCACTGCTGTGATGCGCCCTGACCGATCAAAAGCCAACTGACCGGCAAACGTTAACAGCTCATCCGTATCATATACCGTTACGCCGCTGACAGAGTGCTGTGATGCGATGTCCCAGGTTTGGGCAATGCTGTATTTTGGAACTGCAACAAAGGCCACTAAAGTGCAAATGATCGCAATTACAACCGAATTGGATACGGGCATTATCGATAACCTTAAGGTGACTGAGCATGTTGAAGCCCAACGTTATTACATGGTTCGCATGTGTGAACCTGACGCTATTCGAATATATTGATGGGTGATGTTTTTTAGAAACATATCGAACAGAGCGCAGATATTACTCAATATGCTGCACATAAGACGGCACTCATTTACACAACCCCGCTTTGCAACCACGCAGAGTAGAGAACTAGTAGGACAGTCCTCACAACTCCGGTTGCTCAAAAACATAAAGCCGCGATTTCTTGGCATCATCTGTCAGGATATAGAGAAGCCCTCTGATCTCATCGAGAGCGATCCCTTCGGGATGTTTAACTTCTTTTTGTTTTCCATCTTCTGTGAACGTCAAACTGATAGACTTTACGGACTTGGATTCTGGATTGTAGATGAAGATCTGACGGCCTTTGTCACTCACAATCCAAAGAGAACGCGAGGACCGGGACCATGCCAGGCCGCTCAAATCTAGTTCATCATCATCTACACGCTCGGAGATAAAACCTGCATCGCGGGCTAAAGGAATGATCTCAATAATTTCGTCTAGCTCTGGCGATAACACCATTAACAACCTTGGTTGTCCCTCAATGCCAACGAAGACCCGCCCGGATTCCGGGTCAACGGCGATGCCCTCAGGTCCCTTATTCAAAGGGTTGCCGACGAGTAATTCAGCGGCGGTCGGGTAACCTTTAAGAGATGCGAGAGGTATTGTCGTCAGTTGAATGGGGTCAGTTGGGTGAACGACTAGGATTGATCGGTCAGTTTCCTGAAGTACCAAAACAGACCCATATTTTCGTGATGCGACGCCCTCCAAATCTGATCCTACCAATGCTGGCAACTTGAAAGAGTTTCCTAATACCCCGTCGACTCCGAGTAGGTGCAGTTTAGGTTCGGCATCACTTACAGACCACAAGAAGCCTTCGGCGTTGGAAAGAGACAATCCGGAAGGCTCCGAGAAGCCTTCCGATTTATCCGCCACCTTGAAGGAGTCGATGAGTGTCAAACCGTGACTCTCGGCATGGGCGAGCTCGATCCATGCCAGAAGTGCAACAGTAGCGCTTGCAAAAGAAGCCTGTGTTCCAAGCTTGGGGAAGCACCGTGAAAACCCAAGTTTCGACCGAAGCAGCTTGTGTTCTGACATTGGATTTTCTCGCGCTTGGACCACATCCCTGTATCAGCGTTCGTATCACAGTCCAGATACGATGTCCGAAGAATGCACTGTAATCTCTTTACCTGATCCCGCCTGTTGCGATTGAATTGAATAGGGCACGATGTGCCTTTGGTTAAGCGTAAGCCTTTGGCGTGAGCAGGAAGGAAGACAAGTTGAATACGACCCTCACATTTGTGACCGTGTTGTTGATGCTGCTGTTGCCAGGTGCTGCGGTGTCACAAGTCGACCCTGCGACGATGCTGGCCGGGGCTTCGGAGTCAGAAATACTTATCGAACGACGTTGGATACAGTTTCGGGGCAAACAGGAACTGTATTTCTTTACTCTCGATGTGATCGTCACGATCATTCTGGCTGGCTTGATCGTCTATCATCCGGTGAGACGTAAAGCCCGTAGAAGCGTCCGCGACATAGTTATGCCAAGGCTTTTCTTCCTGTATGCGCTTATCGGCATGGCAGTTGGTTTCCTGGTGGTTCAGCACGGGTCAATGATCGGTTTTGTCATATTTGGAATCGGAGCGTTGCTCAGGTTCCGCTCCAATCTCGATGATCCGGTGGACACTGTCGAAATGATAATCGTGACTGTTCTTGGTCTTGCGGTCGGTTTGGGCTTGCCGCTGATGGCCACTCTGGTGGCGATTGTGTGTTGGTGTTTCATTTGGCTAGGTGGACGCAACAAGGGTGTCGAAGTTTCCCTCAAGGCCTCAGACGAAGAGCACTCGTTGAATGTCAGCGGCGCCATTGAAGCTATGGCCGCAGACGCTGGCTGGAAGCTGGTCAGAAAACACCACGTTCCCGGAAAATCTCGCGTTTCATTGCTTTTCATCACCTCGGGTGGGCTTTCAGAAGCCCGGATCGAAGAGATGATAAACGATCTGGTTCCTGAAAAAGTTGAACTGAAACTCAACCTCTAGTCATTTCACAAGGTCCAAACGTTTCAACACTGCATTCGGGGATCTGATCTCTTCCGGAAGCGACTTGAAATTTACCGACCTTTCGAAGTCAGGTCCTCGATATACTGCTATCCCAAATTTTCCGTTTGGCTGGAACGTAACATGAGTGAAGCTGTGAGGTGATCTGGCTTTTGATCCGATAAGCCGTCGCGGGCCACCTCCCAAACAAGCTTGGGAAACATAAGCCACACCGTCTTTCCAGCCTGGGTAGAAGGCATGATGGTGGCCTGACAGATGCAGAACGACACCGCTTTCTAGGTAAATTTTTTCAAGTGTTGGGTCACCGATGATTTCGCGTTCGCGCTGGATCGCGAACGGCCAAAGTGGGAGGTGACTGAAAGTAACAATCGGGTCTCCGTCTGCACCCAATTCCCCAAGTCGGTCCTGTTGATCACCGGATAGCGGCCCTAAGGTTGTTGCATCCAAAGACGCAAATGTTACACCCTGCATCTCAAATGCGTAGAAGAACGGGTAGTCATCCGAAATCAGGAAATCGACGTCTGGCTTTCTCGGTGTCCATTCCTCTGCGTATATTTTTCTTTCTGTCTGACGTCAGCACCAATGGGACAGTTTAGGTCGATTTGATAAGAGAGGGTTTCTGGCTCATCGTAACCGCCAAGGAGTGGAGATGAGAAAGAAACCCGGAACCAAGCAGAGCCACGGTGAGAAGGTCGTAAAAGACATCCACCGCGCGACCCGCAAACAGTATTCCGCAGAAGAGAAGATCAGGATCGTTCTGGATGGCCTAAAAGGCGAGGACAGCATTGCAGAGCTGTGCCGTCGTGAAGGTATTGCACAAAGTCTGTATTATAGCTGGTCCAAAGAATTCCTTGAGGCGGGCAAGAAGCGGCTGGCCGGTGACACGGCACGTGCCGCGACCTCGACCGAGGTCAAAGACCTGCGTCGTGAAGCCCGCGATCTGAAAGAAGTTGTGGCAGAACAAGCCCTGGAACTGCGCCTGCTCAAAAAAAGCATGATCGCGGATGGGGACGACAACGAATGAGATATCCTGCATCCGAAAAACTGGAAATCATCCGCTTGGTTGAGCAATCGCATCTGCCGACCAAACGCACTTTGGAAAAGCTGGGCATTCCGAAGACCACCTTCTATCGCTGGTACGACCGATATCTTGTCGGTGGCCCCGAAGCGCTTGAAGATCGTAGACCCACGCCGTCGCGGGTCTGGAACCGTATTCCTCAATCCGTGCGCGAAAAGATCAAGGGTCTGGCTTTGCAGGAAAGCGAGTTGTCACCGCGAGAACTAGCTGTCCGCTTCACCGACACAGAAAAGTACTTTGTGTCCGAGGCTTCGGTCTATCGCATCCTCAAGTCCTACGATCTGGTCACCAGCCCAGCCTATGTGGTTTTGTCAGCCGCAGACGAGTTCCAGGACAAGACAACACGGCCGAACCAGCTCTGGCAGACCGACTTTACTTATCTGAAGGTGATCGGCTGGGGCTGGTTCTATCTCAGCACGATCCTGGACGACTACAGCCGATACATCATCGCCTGGAAGCTTTGTGCGACGATGAAGACCGAGGATGTGACCGACACACTGGACCTCGCCTTGCAAGCCTCAGGCTGTGATCAGGCAACGGTGCTGCACAAACCACGCCTGCTCAGCGACAACGGGTCCAGCTACATCTCTGGTGAGCTTGCCGAATGGCTGGAAGATCAGAAAATGGATCATGTCCGAGGCGCGCCATATCACCCACAGACCCAAGGCAAGATCGAGCGCTGGCACCAGACTCTCAAAAACCGCATCTTATTGGAAAACTACTATCTGCCCGGTGACCTCCAGCAGCAGATCGATGCTTTCGTCGACCACTACAACCACCGGCGCTATCACGAGAGCCTGCAAAACCTCACACCGGCCGATGTCTACTTCGGGCGCGGCCAGACCATTCTGAAACAGCGAGAAAGGATCAAACTAAAGACCATCGAAACCCGGCGCTTGCTTCACCGCAAATCCGCCGCATAATCAAACCAACCAGATGAGCCAGATCCTCTCTTAGCTCAGGCGGCCATCTGTCCCAATATCCCTGACGACGGACAGTGACCGACACACTGGACCTCGCCTTGCAAGCCTCAGGCTGTGATCAGGCAACGGTGCTGCACAAACCACGCCTGCTCAGCGACAACGGGTCCAGCTACATCTCTGGTGAGCTTGCCGAATGGCTGGAAGATCAGAAAATGGATCATGTCCGAGGCGCGCCATATCACCCACAGACCCAAGGCAAGATCGAGCGCTGGCACCAGACTCTCAAAAACCGCATCTTATTGGAAAACTACTATCTGCCCGGTGACCTCCAGCAGCAGATCGATGCTTTCGTCGACCACTACAACCACCGGCGCTATCACGAGAGCCTGCAAAACCTCACACCGGCCGATGTCTACTTCGGGCGCGGCCAGACCATTCTGAAACAGCGAGAAAGGATCAAACTAAAGACCATCGAAACCCGGCGCTTTCTTCACCGCAAATCCGCCGCATAATCAAACCAACCAGATGAGCCAGATCCTCTCTTAGCTCAGGCGGCCATCTGTCCCAATATCCCTGACGACGGACAGTAGACCCTGAAGAGCAGAGGAGAGCCGTAGAGTTTCTTACCGGTGAAGCCATCCATGGCCTCAATGCTTTTGCAGACCCGGACTTGCTCGGACGTTTTCGGCCCGTCGGAGGGTTGATTTCGGTCGAAAACGCAGCGGCGCAGATCATGGACGAAGTCCTGAACCGGAAGAGCGTCAGGATGGTTTACACGCAACGTCGTCTCCTGGGCGACACAGCCATGTCGCTGCAGGAATACGTCTCGCTGGTCACCGAAACACTATTGAGCGATCTGCCGTCAAAGGAACTGGTTTCGCCAGCGCAGAACGGTGCAATAATAGCCTATATCGACATCCTGACCGACCTAACCACCGAGGATGGCAATGCCGAGGATCTTGTCGCACTGGTCGATGCCGAGTACCCGTTGGAGGTTGCCATGGTCGCAGTTGGCGGACTGAAGGGAACCTCCATCGGGGAGATAGCGAGCGCGGAACTCGACCGTGTGAACGCTATGCTGGGTAAGGGTCTTTCCGAACAAGGCGAAGAGGAGCAGTAGCGGTGCTGGCTCGTCGGTCCAGCGCAAGGATTGAAGGCCCAAAAAGAACCCATTCTGTTTGACGAAGTCTGATGGCGCACTAAGCTTGGGTCTAAGTTGGCTGACATGGAAATCTGAAAGGACATTTTCAATGCTAAAAACTATCGGCGCCTGCCTTACATTGATGGTTGCAGCCAATGCTGCCCAAGCCTTTGACAGGCAGATAACCAACGCCCTCAAGACCTGTCACGACTACCTGTGGCAAGTTCCCGAGTTCGCGGATCTGCCCAATGCTGCGATTTCGGTGTTCCCCGCTTCGGAAAACGGCGACACCATCGTCGTGAACTGGAATGTCAACTGGGACCAGCCGACAATTCAAGCCGCAGGTAACTGCACGGTCATTGGCGGCAATGTCGAAGGGTTCGAGGATTACACCAAGTGACATCGCAAAATAGACGAGCTCTGGCACCGGCAATCGTCATCTGTCTGAGTGTGCTAGCCGCCTGCGACGCCAGTGAAGACGAGGTGCGGACGGCCGCGACCATCGGGGCCTCGGCTGCGCTTGCAGCCGAGGTCGCTGAGGAAACCAACAAAGCGACCGATTACGATGCGATCGCACAGGAAGCTGTCTCCGATGTGGATACATCCGATTTCGATGCGTTTACGAAATAATCGCGTTGTACAGGGGCCGGATGAGTTATGAAATGGTTGGTATGGACTGGGACCTTGTGCTGTCTGGCGCTTGCCGTCGTCGTTCTGGCCGTTCCACAGGTTCGGTTTCTGTTCTTCGGGCTTCCGGAGCAACGGCTGGAAGGTAGCGCAGTTTCCAAAGCCGAAACAGGATCGGCGCCTGTTGCCGAGGCGACCCGAGTTCAAGTGGAACAGGCGTTGCGAGATGCGGGCCTGAGCGAAAAGCCACTTCTGGGCGACATTTCTATCTCCGGTCATCTCGCCCGCCTCGATGACGGTGTGGTCACATCCCAGCAACTGATGGAATATGCCGCGGGGCTCAGGGTGCTCGCTCTCCGAACCGGTGATTTCGGCCGCCAGATTCCATCGACCTTCTGGGACGTGGATACCGACCAGTTGCGCGCAGATGGTTGGGATGCTTATCGCGTTGTCGACGCGCTTGCGTCAGTAGAGGGCGAACCATACCTTGAAGCGCTCGGCGGCGCCTACACCCGGTTTCACGCCTTCAAGCTGGCCGAGATGTCAGGGGGCGGCACTGATGACACGGCGCTCGACACGGCGCTTGACCTGTTCCAGGCAGCAATCAAACTGATTGAGATAGTTCCGCCGGAGCACATGCTGGAGACTTCTGAATACATTCGCGGAAGGGAGCAGGCGGCGCTCTACCTCTGGCAGCAATTGATTGTGGGGTCCTCGCGCCGCAACCCACTCACACATATCAAGCTGTTCAACCACGGATTCACCACGCGGTTCCATGTTGGAACGATCTGGCAATATGAAACCGGGATCGCACTGAACAACTCATCGATCTGGGGCGTTTCCGGCTTTGCACCTGAATTCGTTGGCCCGCCGGAGAACAACAACCAAGTCGAACATATGTCGATCAGCATGACGGTTCAGGGCATCCTGCGAGAGCCGCTTCTGGTCCTTGAGGCCTTCGAGGAGTTCGAGACCCTTTCCGGATCTTCCACCGCAGCCGAGGCAGCTGCCGACGACGCGTTGAATGCTGCGATCCAGCAGGCTTTCATTCCCGGTTTCGAGGACGATCTTCCGTCGGCAGTTGCTGCGCTGCGTGAGCAACTGCATGAGCGCTAATTGATTCAATCGCCAGTAATATCTGCAGCTTGCAAAAAACGGTTTATGAAACCCACCTGTGACCAGCACATTTTGCCGAACAAGGTGCCCTTAGCGGTCGTCCGCATTGAGTTTTGACTAACGGCCGCACTGCGTCGTTCGCTACACGCGGAGTTATGTTGCACTTGCGAAGCCGTCACAATACGAGAAGGCTGGCAAAGCTCAGTTGGCCGACGTCTGGTTGAGTCTGGTGAGCGGCTGCTTTGTCCGCGATCTGTGAATTCGTTCAACGACTGATTTTGTTCGCGCAGCGAACGGCAGGAATGTGGGTTGCGGCTGCAGCATAGAGGCATAGTGTCGAGTGACTGGTATGGGCCGTCCTCATCGGAGCCAGCCAGCCGGGCGATCAGATGCTGCGTTTGCTCCGAGGTCGGCAGTGAGCCCAATGCGGACCTCGTTTATGGTCATACTGGAATAAACTTGGCGGAATATGGCGCCCAGTTTTCTTTCCATGGTCTGGCCTGTTCAAGTTCGTAAGATAGCTCGACAAGCGTGGCGTCGTTTCCGGCTGCTGCATGGAACATTGATCCAACCGGCATGTTTGTTTCAGAGGAGAATGAAAGCGGAAGTGAGATCGCGCAATCGCCCACGGCATTCACCGGGGAAGTCAGCGCCAGCAAATTCTCAAGAAGATGGGCTTTGAACGCGAAGTCGTCACGGTGGCTGACCGCACTCCGCTTCAATGTCTCGGAAGGGGAAGTGGCACTAAAGATAACGTCGTAGTTCGCAAAAACTGCCGCGAACTTGGCCGAAATGTCATTGAAATAATCCAACCCTTCCTGCCGTTGTTCCGTGGAATAGGACTGCCCCTCCAGCATCGTTGTTGCCGTCCAGTTGGACAGGAGCCCAGTATCAAGCGATGTCTGACCACTGGTGCTGCGCGCCAAAGAGAGCAGCGGCGCAAACTTTGGCAAAAACGCATAGCGGAACATGCGAAGATACTCTGCTCCGTCGATCGGATGTTCGATGACAGTCACTTCGTGCCCGAGTTCACGCAATAATTCTGCGACGGCGTCCTGTGCCCGCACTATGGCAGCGACGGGTTCAACACCTTTGGTGCCCATCCGGGCATACGCGACCTTCAGACGGCGTTTCGATGGTCCTTCGATGAAACCGATCGGCGGAAAAGGACCGGCTTTGTCTTCGCAGACATCGATCAATGCAGCCGCATCGCGCACGGTTCTACAAATCGGTCCATTCGTCTTGAACGTATCGTGGCTGCCGTCCTGTTCGCCTGACATCATGCGGCCCCGAGAGGGCTTGAAACCAATGACATTGCAGGCACTGGCGGGAAGCCTGTTTGACCCACCGCCATCTGTGCCATGCACAAGCGGCACTATTCCCGCTGCAACCGCACAGGCCGCGCCAGAACTTGAGGCATTGCACGAATAGTCAAGGTTCCAAGGATTGATCGCCATCCCGTAGAGTTCACTGTCAAGACCGTTGGCGAACTCGGGGGCAACGGTTGTTCCGATCATGTTAAGCCCCGATGCTTCCAGAGCATCGACATAGGCGACGGACTTCTGCGGAATATTCGTTGCCCAAAGCCGGGAGCCATCTGTCCGTCTGACACCCCCAACATCAACCATGTCTTTAAGCATCGTTGGCACACCGGCGAAAAACGTATCCGGGGATATTTCTCGCGCTTTTTCCAGCGCGCGGTCAAAGGTAGGTGTCGCCATACAATTGACTATGGGGTTCAGTGCTTCAATCCGGCGGATAACCCGCTCGACGAGTTCGATCGCAGAGATTTCTTTCGTTTTTACAAGTTGCGCTAGCCCGACTGCATCGTATTCGACCAGGTCGTCAAGTTGCCGCGTTCCGGCAAATGAAGAATTTGACGAAAGGCTCACACTGCCAAGAAAGGCACCTGTTGCCCCAACTGTTCCAAGGAATTTTCGGCGCGTCAGGCGTTTTTTGGGAAATGCCAAGGGATCGGCCTCCGGTTCATGATCGACGACAAACATCTGAACTGTTACATGCCGCACCGAAAATGTGAACCGAGGCAGCGACAAATGGAATATCCGTGAAGTCTGTGTTTTAAGGCTGAGTGCAGAAGAAAATAGCGCGACGGACGGGCTGCATGCTGGTCAATTGCTTTCTCGCTCCATGCACTATTTGCCTATGACCGCTTAGTCGGGATGCTGTTGAAAAAGTCGATGTGTAAGCGCGGCGGAAATAGCGGCTGAAGTCTTCCTGCTCGGCTCTTCACGCCGAGATTGGTCTGAGCTTTGCAAGTTTGCGGAGGTTCTGGACTGTTGCTGCGAGGTGGAACTCATCCTTGGCGCCGTTTGGTCCTCTAAGGCGGAGGCGGTCGAGGCCGATGATGCGTTTGAGGTGGGCGAAGAGCATCTCTACCTTCTTTCTGGCGTAGCTGGAGACGACATAGGCATCGGTCTTCGCGATATCCCGTGCTTTTTGGCGGGCGTCTTCATGCCTGGATCGGGCGATTTTCCGGGTCGCCTGGTTGGGCGTGCATCGGGGCTTCAGCGGACACGCCGCGCATTCCTGTTTCCGGGCGTAGTATTTCTTGAAGCCATCCTTGCCGAACGCCGGGCGCCCCTTTGAGATGTTCCGCCAGTACGGCTTCAGCTCCTTCCCGCCGGGACATTTGTAAGCATCGGTGTCCGGATCGTAGGTGAAGTCGGTGGCAGGAAACGCGCCGTCCTTGCGCTCGGACTTGTCGAAGACCGGGATGTGGGGTTCGATACCTTGCTCTTTCACAAGCCAGCCAAGCATCTCCGCCGCACCATAGGCCGTGTCTGCGGCCAGCAGCCATGGGTGCAGGTCGAAACGGTCTTGGGTTCTCACCAGCATGTCTCGCACGGCACCCACTTCCGCCTGACGTATCGGCGCAGTCGCTTCGACATCGACGATGATCGCATGGTCCAGATCGACCAGGTAGTTGGTGCTGTAGGCAAAGAAGGGCCTGTCGCCATTGGCTCCGGTCAACCGCGCGGCCGGGTCGGCGGGCGAGATCGCCTTCGGCTTTACCGGTGTCGCAGCGCCGAAGGCCGCATCATCGAGCGTATCAAGGTATTCCTGCGTCGCCCGGTTTGCAGCATCTGCTGCAGACCATTCCGAGAAGTCCACCTTCGTATAGCGGCTGGCATCAGCCTTGATGAGCGAAGCATCTGCTCCAAAGCTCTCGCCGCCGACCAGTCCCTCGGCAATGCAGCGCGCCAGCACCTGCTCGAACAGATGCCGGAAGAGGTTGCTGTCCCGGAAACGTCCATGTCGGTTCTTGGAAAAGGTGGAATGATCGGGCACCGGATCGGCCAGATCGAGGCGACAGAACCAGCGATACGCCAGATTCAGATGCACCTCTTCACACAGCCGCCGCTCTGACCGGATACCGAAGGCATAGCCCACAATCAGCATTCGGATCATCAGCTCGGGATCAACCGAGGGCCTGCCTGTTGAACTGTAGAACGGCGCGAGATGTCGGCGCATGTCAACAAGGTCTACAAACCGGTCGATCGCGCGCAAAAGGTGATCCGTCGGAACGTGATCCTCAATACTGAACTCGTAGAACAGCGCACCCTGCGCAACTTGCCTCGGTCCCATCATCAGCAACTCTCCTGCAACTCAAGAGAATTGAATCAGCAGCCAAAGCATCGCTCAAGCAGAGTTTTTCAACAGTATCTCGGCATTGCGGTCGCTCGCGATATTCGGGCGAACGTCTGCACCGAGCCCCTCGTGGACTTTCAGAATACGTACCACAGACGGCGACACGAGCTCAGTATAGCTTATGTCACAGCCCCATGTTTACGATTGCCATTTGAGGTTACTATCCCAATGGCAAATCCAAGAAGAAGGGGAAGGCATGTTAAAAGCTTTTGCAAAAATCGTCATGGCAGGTTTTGCGTTGCACGCCCCTGTAGCCGCTTGGGGCCAACCGGCCTGTAACTTGGACGCGCTCATTCCGCTTCCGGATGTCGACTATCTCGTCGTGCAGCCCTCGGAGGACCCGGCCGCGCATTGCTCGGTCACCGGCGTGATCGGCGGCAGGATACATTTTGAGCTTCTTCTACCAGACGGCTGGAATGGCAAATTCGTCATGGGTGGCGGGGGCGGTTTTGTCGGATCAGTGATGAATACAGCGCTTCTGTACGGAGCGCTCCAATCTGGGTACGCGACGGTCGGCACCGATACCGGACATCAGGGACATCCCGCAGATGCCAGTTGGGCTCTTAACGATCTGGAGGCCTTGGTCAATTTTGGACATCTGGCGGTGCATCGGACCGCGGTCACGGCCAAGGCCCTTACGGACGCATACTACGGGCAGAAGATTTCTCGCAGCTACTTCACCGGGTGCTCTCGCGGTGGCGGGCAAGCAATAATGTCTGCGCTGCGTTATCCCGAAGATTTCGACGCGGTCGCTGCAGGCGCCTTTGCTGTTGACTGGACCGGTATCGCGGTTCAGGCCACCCAAATCAATCAGGCAATGTACCCCGACCCGAACGATTTAGAGCAGGCGGTCGTTGGGCCGGAAGCACAAGCGCTGGTAGAGACTTCCTATCTGGCAGCCTGCGATGCGTTGGACGGGCTCGAGGATGGCATCCTCAACGATCCGCGAACCTGCACATTCGACGTTGCAAGCCTGCAATGCGAAGCAGGCGAGTTCGAGGGCTGCCTGAGCGCCAAGGAAGTCGCCGCGTTCAAGGTGGTCTACGACGGTCCGAAAGATGCTGCAGGCGAAAGCCTCTACTACGGTTTCCCATTCGGCGGGGAAACCGCCGAGGGTGGTTGGAGCCGCTGGTTGACGGGTGGAATGAAGTACCAGGACGACGACGCCGGCTTCCAGGAAGGCGTCGGATCGGGTGGGTTTGAAGAACCGGTTTCTCCCAGCGCATTCTTCAGTTTCGGAAATGGGATCATGCAGAACTTTGTCTATCATGATCCCAACTGGACGTATGAGAACTTCGATTTCGGCACATACGAAAATGATGCGTCAGCGGCTGCAGAAACTTTAAATGCTACAAACCCCGATCTTTCGATGTATCGCGAACGTGGCGGGAAGATGCTGTTGTACTCCGGTTGGTCTGATAACGCACAATCCGGGCTGGCGATGGTCGGCTACTATGACGACTTACTTGCACATGATCCAAGTGCTGCCGAGGATGTCCGACTGTTCATGATGCCCGGAGTGGAGCACTGTTTTGGTGGCCCTGGTCCTTCTTGGGTGAATTTCCTCTCTGAGATCGATAATTGGGCGGAGACAGGTGAGGCACCAGACGAGATCATGGCCTATTGGCTAGACGAAAAGGCTCAGCCTGCTGGGGCCAGACCTATTTGCGCCTATCCACAAGTCGCAATTTATGTCGGCAAAGGTGACCCTCGGGACCCGTCGAGCTTTTCATGTCGTACCAGCGATTGACGCTGTTCTGGCGAATTTTGAATGACCGCTCCGTCCGCAGAACGTGAGTTCGAATCGACGGAAACTTCGCAGTTGCAGCGAACGTCCGGAATGCGGGCTGCGGCTGCAGCATCGGAGCTGGACAGTCAAGGGCAGCTCTGGGCCGCTCACAAACTTCTCGATCTAGATGTGGAATATTGAGATATTCCCTGCCAAATCGACCTGAAGACGTCGAAGCACACAATCAGCATGTCGCATTACATAGCCTCCAACGTGTGGGTGAGGCCGTTTCGGATGTGATCTTCCAACAGTTTCTTGGCCGTGTCAGCGTCTCTGGCCAGCGCGGCATCGAACATGCCCTTGTGTTCCTTGACGGCCTCTTCGCCGCGATATGTCAGCACCAGCATCTGATACCGCAGATACTTGTCGTAGATGATCGAGTGCAGAGACAGAAGGTTCTTGGAGTTGCAGGCCGCGATCATCGCTTGGTGAAACTCCCAATCATATCGTTTCCAGGTTTCTTTCTCGGACTCGTCGCCCTTGAGAAGCTGCTGTTCCATCAGGTGCAGTTTGTGGTGTGCGGCAACGAGGTTGCCTTCCCAGTCCGTGTCGCCATTCGCAATGGACAACTCTAACGCGTGGCATTCCAACAGAACGCGCAGCTCTGAAATCTCGGTCAGGTCTTCTCGTGAAACTGGCGTGACCAGAAAACCCCGTTGCTCGGGAGCTTCGACAAATCCATCGCTGGCGAGCCGGTTCAGCGTTTCACGAAGTGTCGAAAGGCTTGCCGAGTAGCGTTCCTTCAGGGCGTCCAGCTTCAGTTTGGAGCCGGGCTGCAACTCCCCGAAGATGATGTCCCGCTTGATGCGCTGATAGATACTTGCACCTATCGTAGACGGCTGTTTCGCCATGCGTTTCACCCGATATTATCAGTTTCCTCGTTCAATTAGCATTTTTCAGAGACATCAGCAATCCAAACTGATGTATGGTAAAAATAAAAATATCATACATTATTGCGGAATCGCGAAAACCCCAATACGGTCGTGGCCAAGTTGGGCAAAGCAGCCCGATCGCAATCATCGGTTTCGGGATTTTCCGGACCCTCCGGAAGGAAGCAAAGTGTCTAAGAACTTTCGCATTGCCATTGTCGGCATTGGCCTTGTTGGACGCCGCCACGCAGACGCTATACGAGCGTTGCGCCATGTTGATCTCGTCGCGGTGGTCGACCCCAGCGATGAAGGCCGTGCTTACGCCGTTGAGCACGGGGTCGCATGTTACGAAACCCTCGAGGAAATGTTTGCAATTCAGACGCCGGACGGAGCTGTTCTTGCGACCCCGACCACGCTTCATGTTGAACAAGGCCTCACGTGTGTTCGACATGGTTGTCCCGTTCTTGTCGAAAAACCGATCGCCGTGGAAGCCACCACTGCACTGGAGCTTGTCCAAGCAGCGGAGAAGGCCAATGTGCCAATGATGGTCGGACATCATCGCAGACACAATCCTCTGATCAGGGCGGCTAAGGAAGCCATTGTCGATGGGAAGATTGGAGATGTGCGCGCTGTCCATGCGAATTGCTGGTTTTATAAGCCAGACGAATATTTTGATGCTGCGCCCTGGCGAAAGAAACCCGGCGCAGGGCCCATCTCGGTCAATCTTGTCCACGATGTGGATCTGCTGCGGTACCTGGCCGGAGAAGTCATGACCGTACAGGCGCGGTCGGCTGCATCGCAGCGGGGTTACGACAACGAAGATGTTGCCGGTGCTCTGTTGACGTTCGAAAGCGGAGCGATAGGAACCATAAGTGTGTCCGACAGCATCGTTGCTCCATGGAGCTGGGAGATGACGTCTCAGGAATATCCAATCTATCCTTCGACCACTGAGAGTAGCTACATGATAGGTGGCTCTCACGGGTCGTTGTCCGTTCCCGATCTTCGACTGTGGAGTTACCAGAGCGAGCAAAGGGATTGGTGGACGCCAATCTCATCAACCGCGCTGAAGAAGGGTGCATCCGACCCCTTGGTCAATCAACTCAGGCACTTTGTTGAAGTCGCTCGGCGCGAAGCAGATCCGATTGTGTCTGGATGGGAAGGTTTTAAAACACTCCAAGTTATTGAAGCTATACAGAATTCCTGCAGGACTGGCGAGACTGTCAGGATAAGAAACCTTCGGGAAACGCAACAACAGAGATTGCAGGTAATTAAAAATATCTGATATTTTGTAAAAAATCTTGCAAAATGTCCAAAATAGGTCAAAACTCAGAATCGGAAAATGCATCATGATGTCTCAGGGAGGAGCAAAGTGATTACCAAACTTACCCGCCGGGCTGCTGTATCAGCCCTGGTTGCAACCGGTGTTCTGTTTAGCGCAACAAGCGGTGCGCTGGCGGAAGACAAAGTGCAACTTCGCCTCGCAACATCAGGATCGGAGACCGACCAGCGCTCGGTCGCTATGGCCGAGGTTTTCGCGCCCATGGTCGCTGATTTCGCAAGCTACGAGCCCAGCTATAATGGAACCATCTTTGCCCAAGGCACCGAGTTGGACGCCATCAGCCGGGGTAACCTGGAAATGTCGATCACCTCGGCGCAGGAACTGGCACAGTTCTTCCCCGAGTTTTCGATCTTTACCGCAGGCTATGTCCACCAGGACGCCGCGCATCAGGTAGCTGTCTTCAACGATCCCTTGATGGATGCCTTTAAGCAGAAGGCCGAAGAAGAACTAGGCGTCAAACTGCTGTCGGTCATGTATCTGGGCCGTCGTCAGGTGAACCTGCGCCAGCCCAAGGATGAGCTGACAGTCACGACGCCCGCAGACTTGGAAGGCGTGAATCTGCGGATGCCGGGCACCGACGCATGGCAGTTCCTTGGCAAGGCGCTGGGTGCCGCGCCGACACCGATGGCCTTCTCCGAAGTCTATACCGCGCTGTCGACCGGTGCCGTTGACGGGCAGGATAACCCGTTGCCGACCGTCGTTGACGCCAAGTTCTATGAAGTGACCAATCAGATCGTCCTGACATCGCATCTGGTCGACCTGAACTATATAGCCATCGGCAAAGAAGTTTGGGACGGGCTGACACCGGAACAGCAAGCTAAGGTTCAGGAAGCTGCGGACGCAGCAGCTGAATCAGGCCGCCAGAAGCAGCTTCAGAAAGAAGAGGATCTTGTCAGCTTCCTGAAAGAGCAGGGCATGGAGATTTACGAACCCGATCTCGCTGCGTTCCGCGATCAGGTACAGTCTATGTATCTGGACAGCGAATTCGCTGGCTCATGGCCCGAAGGCGTTCTGGATCAGATCAACGCTCTGGGCAACTGAACCCAGTAAGACAGGGGAGGGAGAACCATAATGAAGGCCATTATGAAGGGGTTCTCCCGACTGACCGAAGCGATTGCCGGCGGGATGCTGGCGGCAATCTTCCTTATCTTCCTTCTCCAAATTCTACTACGGTACTTCTTCACCCCAGCAGGCTGGACGCTGGAATTGATCGGCATTCTTTGGGTCTGGGTGATTTTCTTCAGCTGCGCTTTCATCGTGCGCGAACGGGATCACGTGAAGTTCGACATCATCTATCTTTCGGTGCCGATGCGCGTACGGCAGGTCTTTGCGATGCTGGCGGCCGCAGCGATCGTAGTCGGTATGCTCTACAGCTTCCTTCCGACGTGGGACTACATCGACTGGATGAAAATCCGCAAGACATCGACTGTCCGCAATCCGTTCTCCGGTGAGAAGATACCGCTGCGCACAGTATTCTCGATTTACGCGGTATTCATGCTGGTCGTCGCAGCGCGCTACGCGTGGCTATTCTTCGACGTCATGCGCAATGGCCCACCAAAGACAGAGTTGGAACTGGTCGTTGGGTACAACGTGGTTGACGATCATCCCCGTGTCGACGTCGAAAAGGATGAGGAAGTTAAAAAATGAGTTTTGAACTTCTTTCCTGCCTGCTCGCTCTCTTTCTTCTGGCAGGCATCGGGACACCTATCGGCTATTCCATCCTCCTGGCCTCATTAGTGTACCTGGGCACGGCCGGACTGGACGTCGCCCTCGCGGGCGAGAAGATCCTGCAAGGCTTTTACAAAAGCACGATCCTGCTTGCCGTGCCTTTGTTCATCGTCGCCGCGAATATCATGAACGCTGGATCGATCACGGACCGTCTTTTGAACTTCTGCGTCGCTGCTGTCGGTCGTTTCAAGGGCGGCCTCGGGCACGTAAACGTGGTAGCGTCACTGATCTTTTCGGGTATGTCCGGCTCGGCCGTCGCGGATGCTGCGGGGATCGGGAAGATCATCATTGAAATGATGACCAAGGATGGCCGCTACAGCCGAGGCTACGCAGCTGCAATCACGGCAGCGTCGGCAACGATCGGCCCTATTATTCCGCCCTCTATCCCGATGGTTTTGTACGCGCTCGTTTCCAAGGCCTCCATCGGGTCGCTGTTTCTCGCCGGTATTCTGCCGGGCCTGATCATGGGCGTCGTCCTCATGGCGATGAACTATTATCTGGCCGGAAAGCGGAACTTTGCATTGGAAGAACCTGTTCCACTGCGCGAGTTGCCGGCTAAAACCGCCAACGCATTTCCGGCACTGCTGATGCCCGCAATCCTGCTATACGGCATATATGGGGGCGTCACCACTCCGACCGAAGCTGCCGCCGTAGCTGCATTCTACGCCCTGCTACTGGCAGCGTTGTTCTACCGAGCGCTGACCTTTCGCGGCCTTTATCAGGTGTTCGTCGACAGTGCGCGCTCTTCCGCAGCCGTCGGGGTTGTCATTGGTGGCGCGTTCATTCTGAACTTCATCGTCATTCAGGAGCAAATTCCTCAGTCTATCTCGGCGCTGCTGGAGGGTTCCGATGTTAGCCCGATTGTGTTCCTGATCCTCGTAAACCTGCTGATCCTCGCGCTGGGATGCGTGTTAGACGCAACAACGATCATCCTGGTGATTGTGCCCCTGTTCATTCCAACCTGCGAAGCGCTTGGGATTGATCTGGTGCATTTCGGGGTGCTGGTCGTCGTGAACTCGATGATCGGTCTGATCACGCCGCCCTATGGCATTCTGCTCTTTGTGATCAACGCCGTGACGGACATTCCGCTACGCGAAATCATCTCGGAAATCTGGGCCTTCCTCGCGGTTCTCATCTTCGCCCTGGTGATCATGATACTGATGCCTGATTTGGTCCTGTGGTTGCCGCGTATGTTTGGATATCAGGGATAATGTGCCTCTCGGTTTCGACAACGTCGATCCCCGGTGATCTGGCCGAAAAGCTGAGTGCTATCGCTGACGCGGGATTCGGGGGTGTCGAATTACACGAACCGGACTTGACCGCTTTTGACGGGCCGCCATCGCAAATTCGGAACATAGCATCAGATCTCGGCCTGAAGATTTGCCTGCTGCAACCTTTCCATAACCTTGAAGGCCAGTCTGGCGGCGGACGGGAGCGCGCCTTTGATCGACTGAAGCGCAAACTCGACCTGATGAGCGAGTTGGGTACGGATCTGCTGCTAATTGGGTCCGCATTCGAGGTCGATGCCGCTGCGACCGAAGAACAGGTAATCGCAGATCTTGGCGAGGCGGCCGAAATAGCAAAGGCAATGGGGTTGCGTCTGGCCTATATGGGCTTGCCATGGTCGGATCTTATTCACTCGGATGAACAGGCGTTAGGCGTCGTTGAAGCTATCGACAGCCCTTATTTGGGGTTGGCCTTGAATTCCTTCTTCTCGCTTGCCGACGGGTCCAAACCAGCCCGCCTTCGGGACATTCCTGGAGATCGGCTGTTCCATGTGCAGCTATCCGATGCACCCCGACTTGAGATGGATATTCGCAGGCTCAAACGGCACTTTGGGCTTCTGCCGGGGCTTGGGTCACTGAACCTTGCGGGCTTTGTGCGGGTGTTGTCCCGCGCTGGGTACAAGGGGCCTTGGTCCATTGCGCGCGTCAATGAAGCAGCTCCTCAACCCGGTGGCCTGACACTGGCCCGAGACAGCTACAGGTCGCTGGTGAACCTGTTAGATGAGGTTTCCCGGACCGAACCGGGAACAGATTTCGGCATCCCGGACCTGCCGGAACGCGTCTATGCGTCAGGCTTCGAATTCGTCGAATTTACAGCCGACGAAACAAGCGGCGCGCAGCTGGCAGATATGCTGTCAGCAATGTGTTTTCGAATGGAGCGAAAACACGTAACCAAGTCCGTCGAGCTGTGGCGGCAGGGCGCGATAAACATCGTTGTGAATACCGAAAAGGAAGGTTTCGCCCATTCGGCGTTCCTGGGTCACGGCCCCTCCGTGTGTGACATGGGGTTGCGTGTCAAAGATGCGGATCAGACGGTTCAGCGAGCGACCGCGTTGGGCGCGCCGAATTTCTCACAGCCGGTAGGGACTGGGGAACTGGACATCCCGGCCATCCGAGGTGTTGGTGGCAATGTTGTACATTTCATAGATGAGAAATCCGATCTGCATCGGGTTTGGGACATCGAGTTCGAGCCAGTCGCCAAGACCAAAGCGATCCAGCCTGCCGGTCTGCGCCGCATCGACCATCTGGCGCAGACGATGCGTAACGATGAGATGCAAAGCTGGCTGCTCTATTACATTTCGACTTTTGAGATGGCAAAGTCCCCGATCGTAAACGTTGCCGACCCATCAGGTGTTGTGCAAAGCCAAGCCATCGAGAGCCCCGAGGGCGAAGTGCGTTTAAACCTGAATGGTGCAGTTGGGCGTCGAACACTGGCGGCTTCATTCCTTGAAGACGGTTTTGGTGCCGGTGTTCAGCACATAGCCTTCCAGTCGGACGACATATTTGAAACCTCAGCCCAATTGCGGAAGTCCGGCTTTCCCAGCCTGTCCATCCCAGAAAACTACTACGCTGATCTGCAAGCGACATTCGGGTTAAGTGAAGACCTGATCGCCCAAATGCGCAGGGATAACATTCTCTACGACCGCGCAGCGGGTTCCGAGTATTTTCAGATCTACAGCCGACCTATCTTTAACGGCTTCTTCTTTGAAATTGTTGAGCGCCGATCTGGCTACTCCGGCTACGGCGCGCGCAATGCTGCGTTCCGATTGGCGGCCCAAGCGCGACACCACATGGCGGAAGGAACAACCTGATATGAAGGCGGCACTAATCGGCCAAGGTATTGCTGGCTCCATGACGCCTGAGATGCACGAGGCAGAAGGTCGGGCGCAGGGTATCGATCTGAGCTACGGTAGGATCGACACTGCAAAAGAGCCATTTCGTGGAATGTCGGTCGCTGATTTACTGCATTATTCCGTTGAATTAGGCTGCGCGGCGGTCAACGTGACGCATCCCTACAAAGCATCAGTCATTGATCATCTTGATGAGCTTTCCAAGACTGCTGAGGAGCTTCAAGCTGTCAACGCGGTGGTTTTTTGTGACGACCGAATGGTTGGCCACAACACCGACTACATAGGTTTCCACAGTGCCTTCGGAGATTTTTTGGGATCATCGAAGACTGAAACGGTTCTCATGTTTGGAGCTGGTGGCGCGGGCAGTGCAGTCTCTTTGGCTTTGCTTGATTCAGGTGTTCGATACCTGGAGATAATCGATCCTGACTTCCACCGAGCGCAGGCGCTGGTCAGTCGACTAGAGGTCTTGCGCCCTTATGCAAAGATTCAGGGTTCCCCTTCGATTTCGTTGGATCGGATCGAACTTGTGGACGGAGTGGTCAACGCAACACCACTTGGAATGGGCAAGTACCCCGGAACAGTCATTGAACCATCCCTGTTGCGGCCCGATGCATGGGTGGCAGACATCGTATATTTCCCGCTTGAGACACACCTACTGAGCAGGGCCCGCGCAACTGGGTTGAAAGTGATGAATGGTGCTGGAATGGCGGTTCATCAGGCTGCAGCGTCTTTTGAAATCTTCACCGGCTGCACCGCCTCAATCAGTCGCCTTCAAAACGTTTTCGATTCACTTCGTCAGCAGCGCATGCGCGAGTTTAGAGGTGCAACGGTATGACAAACGACGAACAAGCAATCCGCCAATGGTGGCGCACATCCATCATTGACATGAAACCCGGTAAGATCGCGTTTCGTGGCAACGCAATAGAGGATCTGATCGGGAACGTTTCTTTTCCGCAAATGATCTGGCTGATGGTGCGGGGTGATCTGCCCAGCGACGCACAAGCGCGTCTGTTCGAAGCCGCTTTGGTCGCAGGCGTGGATCACGGCCCACAGGCCCCCTCAATCGCGGCGGCGCGCATGGCTGCCACCTGCGGGGTAGGTCTCAATAATGCGATGGCGACTGCGGTGAACATGCTGGGCGATGTGCATGGCGGGGCAGGGGAGCAATGCGCCGAGCTGTATTATGATATCTCGGAACGCATGAATGCTGGGGCATCGCTGATTAATGCTGTTCAGGACGGTCTGGACAGCTGGCGCGAGACGTACGGCAAGATCGTCTCGGGCTTTGGCCACCGTTTTCACAAGCCCGTCGACCCGCGCGCGCCCAGGCTGATGCAACTTGTTCGTGATGCAGCGACAGAAGGTACAGTTTCTGGCCGCTTTGCCGATATCGGAGAAGAGGTTCAGTCCGAACTCGGTCGTCAACGCGGCGGTCGGCCGATTGCCATGAATATCGATGGTGCAACAGCCGTGATCTTCTGCGAACTTGGCTTTCCTGCGCCCTTGTCGCGAGGGCTGTTCTGCCTGTCCCGCTCGGTCGGAATACTTGCCCATGCGTGGGAGCAGATGGGTCAGGGCGGTCGGAACAAAGGGCCCATGCCCCCGAATTACTTACCCCACTACGAAGACAGGAATGATGACACGTGAGACATCGAAATCCTTCCGGGTCGGCCTTATCGGCTGTGGTCGTATCAGCGATATTTATCTAAAAACACTCTCCAATTTCTCAAACGTCGAGGTCGTCGCCTGCGCCAGCCTCGATCCTTTGGAAAGCCGCGCCAAGGCGGATCAATACGGCATCTCCAAGGCCTGCACACCGGATGAGGTGTTCGATGACCCGACGATTGACTGCGTTCTGAACCTGACGATCCCGGCAGCCCATGCCGACATCAGCCTGCGCGCCTTGGAGGCGGGCAAGCACGTCTATTCGGAAAAACCACTGGTCATGAACCGGACGGATGGCAAGGCGATTCTGTACGCGGCCGCCGAAAAGGGGCTGCTGGTCGGTTGCGCGCCCGACACGTTTCTGGGCGGTCGCTGGCAAACCGTTCGGCGCTTGATAGACGAAGGCGCAATCGGGAAACCAACTGGGGTATTTGCCCATGTCGGAACCCACGGGACGGAACGCCATCATCCCAATCCGGATTTCTACTATCAGGCGGGTGGTGGGCCATTGCTGGACCTTGGGCCTTACTACCTGACCGCCATGATCTGCTGTCTTGGTCCCGTTGATCGGGTCGCCGGAATGGCACGACGCACATTCGACAAGCGGATGATCGAGAATGGTCCCCGAAACGGGGAATGGATGGATGTCGAGGTCGACACGCATTCGCTTAGCCTGTTGCAGTTCTCATCCGGCGCCATCGGGTCGATGACAATGAGTTTCGACGTCTGGGACAGCGAAACCCCGCGCTTCGAGATCTATGGTGAAAACGGAACCATCAGCATTCCGGATCCTGACCCGGTGCATGGTGCCAATATCTTTCAAGGCGATGTTTGGCTGAAGACGCGCGAAACCTCGCGCTGGTCACATCAGCCCCGTCCAACAGGTCGCGAAGACTGGCCGGTGGTCGAGAACAAACACGGGTTCAACGAAGACAGCCGCGGCTTAGGCCTTTTGGACCTTGCTCTGGCCACACAGGAAGGGCGTCAGCCCCGTGCCAGTGGCGCGCTTGCCTACCATGTGTTCGAGGTCATGGACGCGATTGAACGGGCACCGAAATTCGGAGCCTATCAGACCATAGAAAGCCGGTGCGAGGCACCGAAGCCTCTGCCGGTCAATTTCCTGCAAGATTAGCGGAAGGAGCTGGCTCATGCCGGTTAAAAAACTCGACTTTGCGCTGCCTTTCTTTGACGTCCAGCACATCACTGATGAACAGATTTCCGTCGAGGGCCGTGCAATCGTTCTTAACCTTGGCGAACGGGGCCTCTTGATCGAGGATCAAGCCGTTGCGCCACTTTCGTCCGTGATTGTACAAAATAGCGTTTTGCACGGTGTGGAGCGCGCGGTGATCGTCCATGGCTTTGATGCCCACGGCGATGACGGCCAGCTGTTTGCAAAGGTGAAAAACACGTGGCCGTCTGCTTTTGACGTCCGGCAAGAGGAGCGTTTGCGCGGTGTCAGCCATTACATGTCGCCAAAGGTCTTCGTCGGTAACGTCGGGCTGACCATGTATCACTCGGGTTCGGTTCCGCTGAATGTCGGATTGCACATGGATCATCCGTTCTGCCCCGTACCGGGGTTTCGCGAAGTGCATACGCAAATCGTTGGCTTTGGCAAAATGCAGCAATGCCGGGAACGGGACGTTGAAACCCTTTATCTCGAAGAGTTCATGGCCCCGGGCACGACGCACAAGCCGATGTATGACACCGAAGGCAACTATCCCTGGCATCAATACGAGACGATTACCCCCAGCATCTTCATGGCGGTGGAAATCCTGCCCGAGGGCGCACGGGTCCCGGAAATGGAGGTTCAGAATGGCTGAGAGACTTCTGCCCGAAAACCTGAATTTTGACGGTCCTTTCCCCCGGTTGTCGCGCCGTTTGCGCCTGGGCGTTGTTGGCGGAGGGCGGATATCTGTCACGCAAGCAACGGCCGCGCGGATGACCGACCGGTGGGAGGTCGCCGCAGGTGCGCTCAGTTCTGACGCCGCGCGCAGCAAGGCGCGCGGGGCCGAGTGGTTTCTGCCGGCAGACCGGTGCTATGCGTCGTTCGAGGAGATGGCGCAGGCTGAGGCAGCGCGTCCGGATGGCGTGGATGCCGTGATGATCACCACTCCGAACCACGTTCATTTCGACGCGGCCAAAGCGTTTCTGGAGGCGGGCATTGACGTGCTGTGCGACAAGCCCCTGACCAATGAAGTCGCCGAGGCCGAGGGGCTTGAGGAGATCACCGCGCGCACCGGGCAGGTCTTTGCCGTCGGCTATGCGATGTCGTGCTTTCCGGTAATCCGGCAGGCGAAACAGATCGTGGCCGATGGCGGTATCGGCAAGATCAACCAGATCCATGTTGAGTTCATGCAAGACTGGATGACGCCCGAAGATGTGGCCGATGCGCCTCATGTAAAGTGGCGGCTGGATCCCAAGATTTCAGGCCCGACCAGTTGTGTCGGCGATATCGGCACCCATGCCGCGCATCTCGCCAGTTTTGTCTCGGGCCTGCCGATGACCGACCTGCGGGCCGAGTTCCACGTCTGCGGCGCGTCAAAGCCTTTGGAAGACACGGTATTCATGTTCACCAGCTATCAAAACGAGGTTCCGGGAACCCTGATGGCAACGCGCCTTGCCCCCGGAAACCGGGGCGGGTTGCGGTTGCGCATATTCGGGAGCGAAGGAGGTCTCGAGTGGGATTTGGAGAAGTCCGAGCAGCTGAAGTTCAATCGGTTTGGTGAACCGGATCGTATTATCAGCCGAGGTCACGGGCATGGCATCGGCCCCGGTGCAGAACGACTGATCCGTACCGCACGGGGTTTTCCGGAGGGGATTATCGAAGCCTGGGCCAACTTATATACGGAATTTGCCATGGGGGTGGCTGCCCGCCGGGATGGTGTCCCGGTTCCGGCTGATTGGCTTACTTATCCCAGTGTCGATCAAGGTGCAGACGGCGTGCGTTTCATTGGTGCCTCGGTCCGGTCACACCAATCCGGCGGTGATTGGGTCACAGTTTAAAACATAAATCCGAGCAGTTGGAAAACGCCCGTGGCATCGCCCGGGCGTTTCTATTTTCAGAGCAGCATTCAGAGTTGATATTTTAAAAAATATCAGATATTTTTTACTACGTGTGATGAATTTGAGATTCGCAGACACGTGGAGCTGTCGTTCATGGTGAAACCCGATGAGGCTGGCGCAAGCCCCTCTCTTTATTCCTTGGCGCATCTGACGCTGATCGGCTGCACGCCGCCCGAGTTGGTTTATATCGCCGCCCGGGCCGGTTACGATGCCGTCAGCCCGCGGTTCATTCCGATGCACGTGCCCGGTGAATTTACTCAGTCTCCAATCGACAAGGCGCAGGTGCAGGCCACCAAAACGGCTCTCTCTACCACCGGGGTGAAAGTCCTCGATGTCGAGCTTGCGCGCATCACGGAAGATGTCGATCCGCGCAGTTTTGAGCCCTCGTTGGAGATCGGAGGGGAACTCGGCGCCAAACGCATGATCATGAGCGCATGGACCAACGCCCGCGATGATCGTGACTTTCTGATCGACGTCTATTCCGAAACCTGCGAACTGGCAGCGCCCTACGGGTTAACGGTGGACTTGGAGTTTCCGAGCTTCTCCCGCTTGCGCACGCTGGATGAAGCACTGGACATTGTCCGCGCCTCTGATCAGCCCAACGGCGGTATTCTGGTTGATACGCTCTACCTGCACCTCAGCCGCGTAGATCTTGGTGAGCTGTTGCACGTTCCCTCGGACCTGTTTCACTTCCTGCATATCTCTGATTGCCTGCCCGGCATCGCCGATACGCGTGAGGGCATGATCCAACTGGCCCGCGATGCGCGGCTATATCCCGGTGAGGGATGGATCGATTTCACCGGCATCATCGAACGGATGCCACCCGTCGACTATTCCATCGAACTGCCCAACCAAAGCCGCGTGGCCGAGTTGGGATATGAAGAACACGCGCGTCGCTGTCTCAGCCACGCCAAGCGAACATTCGGCGAGGCGCGGTCACAGCGTCGTATGCACGATGCAGCAATTCCAAAACACCAAGAGGATCACCATGGGCAAAGAGCTCACTGAAAACGATCGCAACATGGCGGTCGATATGCTGGAACGCGCCCGCGCCGCCATGGCCGAGATTGAGGATTGGGATCAGGACAGGCTGAACCGCCTGTCCCAAGCAATCGCGTGGTATGCGGGGAACGAGAAAACTTTCACGCGCCTGGCCCAGCAAGGCGTGGACGAAAGCGGCATCGGAGATCGCGAAGGGCGTCCAGCGAAACGGTTCAAAATCCACATGGTACTGCGTGATGTCTTGCGCACGCCCTCGACGGGGATCGTCGAAGTCGACGAAGAAAAGGGGCTCGTGAAATACGCCAAACCTGCCGGTGTGATCGCGTCTCTGATCCCCATGACCAATCCAGCAATGACACCGCCAGTGACCGGCGTGTCCGCCGCAAATGCCCGGAATGCGGTCATCTTCAGCCCGCACCCGCGAACCGCTCACACGACCTTTGAAATGGTCGAAGTCATGCGTGCAGCTTGTCGTGCTGCCGGTGCTCCCGAGGACTTGTTTCAGTCCATTCGCAAACCGTCGATACCATTGACGCAACATCTGATGGAGATCTGCGACCTGACTTTGGCGACGGGAGGCAAGCCCATGGTCAAAGCAGCGTACAGTTCAGGGCGTCCAGCCTATGGTGTCGGCGCGGGCAATTCATCCATCGTCATCGATGAGACAGCCGACTTGGACATCGCCGCTCAGAACACCCGAATTTCCAAGACGTCTGACTTTGGTTCGGGTTGTTCGGCCGACGGTAACATCATCATCCAGCGCTCGGTTTACGACGATATGGTCAAGGCGCTTGAGGCCGAAGGTGGATACCTGTGTTCGGACGAAGAGAAGGCCATGCTCGAAGAGGCCATGTGGGACGAAAAGGGCAACCGCACGTTTCCGACCATCGCCTGTCCGCCTCAGCAAACGGCCAAGGTCGCCGGGTTCTCGATCCCAGAAGATCGCAAATTCCTGATGGTTGAAAATCAGGGGCAAATCGGGCCGCAGCACAAGTTTTCGAAGGAAAAACTGACAACGCTGATGGCGCTATATCACTTCGACACATTCGATGACGCGCTGGAAACGGTTAGCCAGATTTACAACACCGGGGGCAAGGGCCATTCCTGCGGCATCTACAGCCACAATGACGATCACATCGATCGGTTGGCGCGCCTGGCTCCGGTCAGCCGTATGATGGTGCGACAGCCTCAGTCCAAGGCCAACGCGGGTGCCTGGACCAATGGCATGCCAATGACCAGCAGCCTTGGTTGCGGCATCTGGGGCGGAAACATCACGAATGAAAATGTCACCATGAAACACATGATGAACTACACCTGGGTCAGCCGTCCGATCCCCGAGGATCGCCCCTCGGAGCCGGACCTGTTCGGTGAGTTCTACGGACAGGAGGTCGCGTGATGGACGGAGCGAAACTGGACGGCAAAACCGTTGCCGAGCACATCGTAGACTTTCTCGAACGCCGTGAGGTCAAGCATGTGTTCGGGCTTTGTGGCCATACGAATATCGCGGTTCTGGCCGCTCTGGCCGAAAGCCCGATTGATTTCGTTACCGTGCGGCACGAACAAATCGCCAGTCACGCGGCGGACGCTTATGCCCGCGTGACGGGCAAGGCCTCGGTGGTGTTGTCCCATCTCTCCCCGGGGCTTACCAATTGCGCCACCGGGGTCGCCAACGCGGCACTGGACTGTATCCCGATGGTGGTGATCGCAGGCGATATTCCCACGCATTACTACGGCAAACATCCGCATCAAGAGGTGAACCTGCACGCGGACGCCGCCCAGTGGGAAATCTATCGCCCCTTTGTCAAACGTGCATGGCGGGTAGATCGGGCTGACCTGATGGCCGAGATCCTGGAAAAGGCGTTTCATCTGGCCGAAAGCGGACAGCCCGGCCCGGTGCTGGTCAACGTGCCGATGGACATCTTCTCGGAAGTCATCCCCTCGGACAGCTTCGACCGTATTCTCGACAACACGCGCGCGCTCAAGAAACCGTCGATTGACGATGAAACGGCACGCGAGATTGTCGAAGCCTTGGCAAGGGCCGAAAACCCGGTCGCTTATGTCGGCGGCGGTATCCTTCTGGCTCAGGCCAGCGAGGAGTTGCGCGACTTCGTTGAACATATGGGCCTGCCGGTCGCGCATTCCCTGATGGGCAAGGGCGCATTGCGGGACGACCATCCGCTGGTGTTGGGCATGACCGGGTTTTGGGGCACCGAGCTGGTCAACCAGTCCTGCCTGAATGCGGATTACATCTTTGCCGTCGGCACTCGGTTCAAAGAGGCCGATTGCTCCAGCTGGTATCCCGGCTACACGTTTAACATCCCCGGTTCCAAGGTCATTCATATCGACATCGAACCGCAAGAGATTGGACGGAACTATCCCACCGAGATCGGAGTCGTTGCTGACGCCAAGGCCGCTTTGCGAGTCGTCAACCGGGTTGCCCGCGAGATGTATCCTGAGGGCTTCAAACGCCCCGCGCTGGAACAGAAGATCACCGACTTCCGAACGAACTTCAAAGCGCGCAACGTGGACATGGCGACCTCGTCGTCCTTTCCGATGATGCCCGAACGTATTTTGGCAGATACCCGCAAGGCACTGCCCGAGGATGCCATTATCACTACGGACGTGGGATGGAACAAGAACGGCGTCGGACAACAATTCGATATCCTGGCACCCGGTTCAATCCTGACCCCGGGTGGATTCGCGACGATGGGCTTTGGCCCTCCGGGAGCGATCGGCGCAAAACTGGCAGCCCCTGACCGTGTGGTGATAAGTCTTGTTGGCGATGGGGGGTTCGGTCAGAACCCGTCGATGCTGGCAACCGCGGTCGAGCTTGATCTGGGCATCATCTGGCTGGTTATGAACAACAACGCCTTCGGCACTATCGCGGGCCTTCAAAAGGCGCATTACGGTCTGACATACGGGACCACGTTCCCTGGATCAGCCGCAGCTCCAGCAAACGGACCGGGTTATGCAGATATTGCAAGAGCTTATGGTGCAGAAGGGCACAGGCTCAGTGCTGCTGATGAATTGTTGCCCGCATTGGAAGCGGCAATCGCCAGCGGCAAACCAACCGTTCTTGATGTCCCAATGATCAACAACCCAACACCAACGACCGGACATTGGAACATCTTGGACATATACTCACCGGACAAAGAGGTATCTCACGTCGCGACTTGACGAAACTGGGCGCGTTCAGACGCGCCCAGTTTCTTGTGTCAATGCTCATCCGTGTTCGAGCAAATATCAACAGCTCCGTCGCGGCGCGGTCATCGTTGTTGTGTGTCTGAACTTTTTTGTTGGTTAGTTATTCTCAACGAAGCACGTGAGATAATGTCAAATTGCAATAACGCTGAAGTATGTGCGTTCTTAGCGTCCAAGTTTTCTCTCTCGCAGCGAATGGCAGATTCGACGGGATGCGTCGCAGCATCACCAACAGGCGGCCAACGGCATCTGTGGGTGGCTCCTGCATTGCAAGAGTTTTTTGGCGATTTCTGCGGTCGATTTCGTCAGTACTGTCGTCTGTCCGGCCTGTTCGTGCGG
>NZ_JBQFXM010000022.1:0-33091 GCF_056540845.1 Ruegeria sp. AL2 | reverse complement strand
CTCGATCTCGTCGCGCTGACGACCCAGCTCAGACCGGATCGAGCCAAAAAGCTCAGGATCGCGGTCCGACAAGGACTGGGTGAAAAATCCGTTTGTTCTATGCGGGGCGTTCACAGTTTTGATCTCCTGAAAATGGTTAGCCGGTCCAGCCAAGACCAGCGGAAATGGCGTTCATGGATTGCAGCAGCGGCACGGGAACTGACCCTGCCTGCGGTTCGTTGCGGGCGTGTTGCAGCAGTTCGACCTGAAGAGCATGAATGCGGGCCAATTCGGCCTGTTTGCGGTCAAACCTCTCGCAAAGGCGGGGAAAGCGATGGCCGATGACCTGACCACCTGTCAGAAACCGGATCGCTTTGCAGGCACTATCGTATTCCGCCTTGATTACCTGCGATACACGTTGGCGGATCTCGATATCAGAGACCAATTCGCCATACTGCGCTGCGATTTCCATATCCGTCTGATAGAGCGATTTTTCCATCTCATCGACGGCGAGGCGGAACAGGCGGGAGTGTCGAAACATGTCGTGCAACACGTCATCACCGCGCGCGCCGCGAAACTTGCGAAAACTGGCCATGGCGGTGCCGAACCCGTACCAACCAGTGATCAGGTGGCGGTTCTGCGACCACGCAAAGACCCATGGAATGGCCCGCAGGTCGTCCAGACTGGCCACGCCGAACCGACGGGTCGGACGGGACCCCATTTTCAGGCGGGCAAGTTCTTGGACAGGGCTCGCCTGCTGGAAATAGTCCAGAAAACCCGGCATCTGCAAAAGCGAGACATACGCTGTCTGTGACAACTCTGACAAAGCATCCAATGCGTCATCGAAATCAGGCCGTGAAGGCGCCTCGTCAGGGGTCGCCGTATGGCGCATCGTGCTTGACAGCAACAACTCCAGATGCGCCGCAGCCGTGCCCCGGTTGGCATATTTGGCCGAAACAACTTCGCCCTGTTCGGTCACGCGCAACCGCCCGGCAACTGTTCCGCTGGGTTGCGCGGCGATGGCGCGCCCGGTCGGTGCACCGCCCCGGCTGACCGAGCCACCGCGACCATGGAAAAACGTGGCCTTGAAACCTTGCGAGGCCAGCGCCGAGACGATCCGGCGTTGGGCGCGCTCCAACTCCCATGTTGAGCAGAAATAGCCTCCGTCCTTGCCGCTGTCCGAATATCCCAGCATCACCTCGATTACTCGACCGTCGGTTTTGAGGCTGCGACGGGCAAGCGGAACAGCCAAAACGTCGAGCAGGATTGATGGGGCATTTCGCAAATCGGCAATTGTCTCGAACAATGGGACTACCGAAAGATCAAGAGTTTCAGACCCAAACCCGGCATAGCGGGCCAATAGGTAGATGCCGAGAATGTCGTCGGCCGAACGGGTCATGGACAGGATGAAGGGTCCTATTGCCTTGGGGTCCGGTCCCGATCGCACACCATGGACCAGAGCCAGAAGAGCAAGCAGTTCCCGCGCCTGATCGCTTAACGCGTCGCGGTTTTGACAGGGCAGGTTCTGATCGGCCAGTTCGGTTCGCAAGCGGGCAGACCATTCGACCGTGCCGTAAACCGGCACCTGTCCGTTATGCGACCAGATTTCGGCCAGAACGTCGGTTGTGACGGTTGAATTCTGGCGGATGTCCAGCGTTGTGGTCCGGAACCCGAAAACCGAAGCGGCCCGGCGCAACGGACGGATGTGCTGCCGCGCCAGAATATCCGCGTTGACCGCACATAAAGCGGTATCAAGCGTGTCGAGATCGCCCACGAATTGCGAGATGTGATCATATCCGCTGTTTGTCAGCCGATAACGAATGGCATTGAGTGCTTGCCGGAATGGTTCGTTCCGATTGCGGCCATCGACCGGAGCCCGGTCGACTATCGCTTGTACTTGCGTCCTGACAGGTTCAGGTAAAGGCAATATCAGCGCGCTGATGCTCAACCTTTTTGCGGCACGCTCAAGAGCTTGACGATAAAGGTCCAGAACTGTTTCGCGTCCGCGTTTCAGCGCCAATGCGGTTATCTCGGTCGTGACATTCGGGTTGCCATCCCGGTCGCCACCGATCCAGCTGTGAAAGCGGATATCAGGAGTTTCACTCGGCGTACGTCCCAGCACTTGCAGGCAGGCCTGATCGAATCGGCCCATAACCTGCGGGACAGCATCAAAGATTGCATCGCGGAAGAACTGAAACCCCCATTCGATCTCGTCGTGCAGGCTTGGGCGCGACAGGCGAAGTTCGCCTGTCAGCCACAAGAGATCAATCTCTCCCTCCAGACCATTCAGCAATTCGGCGTGTTCGGTCGGCGTCCAGCGTTGTGTTTCAAGACTGACGAGGTTGCGGTAGATACGCCGGTGAATTTCCAGAACCGTAACCCGCTTGGCTTCGGTCGGGTGCGCGGTCAGAGTGGGACCGGTACACAGGTCAGCGGTCAGCTTTTCAACCTGGCTATAGGTCAGGGACAAGTCTGTCAGGGCTTCGGCAAAACCGCCTTCTACCGCTTCTGCGCCGTTTTGGGTTTCGGTCAGTCGACGGTCCCGAACTTCGGCGTTTTCATCGATGATGCACAAGAGTTGGAACCAGATCGAAAGGGCCTGCAAATACGGCGTTGCCTCGGGTCCCGTGGGAATGGGTTGCAGCGGCGTGACCTCGGCCCATGCCGCAACATGTGGCGCCCGTTTCAGCAATATGTTCCGCCACAACGCCCGCAATTCCGAGCGCAACCCTTCGGCATAGCTCGAAGGGTTGGGGGTGGGCTGAATATTCGGGGCCAGCGCTTGCATCAGATCACGCGGTCCCGGGGTTCTCGGCCTTCAAAGAAATCACTCAGGTTATCGAGAACCCGAAACCCCATCGCCTCGCGCGCTTCGCGGGTGGCGCTGCCCAGATGTGGCAGCATCACGAGGTTGTCGCATTGCAGCAGGTCCGGGCTGATACGGGGTTCACCATCGAACACGTCCAGCGCGGCCCCGCCGATCATCTCGAACATCAGGGCCTGGATCAGCGCCCATTCGTCGATCACCTCACCGCGCGCGGTGTTGATCAGAAAGGCGTCGGGCTTCATCAGGCCCAGCCTGCGCGCGTTGATCAGATGCCGATTGTCAGCCCCGCCGGGACAATGCAGCGAGACGAAGTCGCATTGCGGCAGCAAGTCGTCAATCGAGGCCACCTTCGTTGCATTGCACCTGGCCAGCACATCCGGCGCTATCTGACTGCGGTTGTAGACAAGGATGTCCATGCCAAAGCCATGATGCGCACGGCGAGCCATCTCTTGCCCGATGCGGCCATAGCCGATAATGCCCAGCGTTTTGCCGCTGACCTTGGTTCCAACCAGATGCGTGGGCCGCCATCCGGTCCAGGTGCCGGACCGCAGCTCGCGTTCACCTTCGCCAGCGCGCCGCGCCACCATCAGCAGCAGGGTCATGGCGATATCGGCGGTGCATTCGGACAGAACATCGGGCGTGTTGGTCACGGTCATGCCCAGCTCACGCGCCGAAGGTTCGCAGATGTGGCTGTATCCGACACCGTAATTGGCCAGTATTTTGGTCTGCGCACCAGGGACGTCCATTGCTTCGGCGCTCAGTGTGTCCGTTACAGTTGGCAGCACCGCGTCATATGTTTTCAAGGCTTGCCGAATTTCGGCCGGGGACATGGGTTTGTCCCCGGTGTTCAGAACAGCGTTGTAATTCTCGGCCAGCTGCGCCTCGACGGCGGCAGGCCAGCGACGGGTCACAAGAACCGAGGGTTTGACCATCACGCGGCCTCCATCACACGGGCAATTGTTTCACCGATCACAGCGGGGTTTTCGGCAACGGTCACCCCGGCGGCGGACAGGATCTCGACCTTCTCGCTGGCGCTTTCGCCAAAGGCCGAGATGATCGCACCCGCGTGGCCCATCGTGCGGCCTTTCGGGGCGGTCAGACCCGCGACATAGGCAATCACCGGTTTGGTGATGTGGTCGCGGATGTATTCGGCAGCTTCAGCTTCCTGCGGGCCGCCGATCTCGCCGATCATGGCGATGACATGGGTGTCCTCGTCCTCTTCGAAGCGCTTAAGGATGTCCTTAAAGGATGACCCGTTGATCGGGTCGCCACCAATCCCGACACTGGTCGAGACACCGATGCCGCGTTCTTTCAGTTGCGCCGCAGCCTCATAGCCCAGCGTGCCCGAGCGGCCGATGATGCCGACATGGCCGGGCAGATAGATGTGGCCCGGCATGATGCCCAGCAGCGCCTTGCCTGGGGAAATCGTACCGGCACAGTTCGGCCCGGTCAGCACCATGCGCTTATCTTTCGGATAGCGGTACATGTACCGCTTCACCCGGATCATGTCCTGCGCCGGAATCCCGTCGGTGATGCAGACACAATAGCGGATACCGGCATCTGCGGCTTCCATGATTGAATCAGCCGCAAATGGCGGGGGCACGAAAACAAGGCTGGCATCCGCGCCGGTCGCCTCGACAGCCTGTTTGACGGTGTCAAAGACCGGAACACCTTCGACGGTTTCCCCGCCTTTGCCGGGGACGACACCGCCCACGACATTGGTGCCATAGTTCAACATGTCCTTGGTATGAAACCGAGCCATGCGGCCGGTAATGCCCTGCACGATGACGCGCGAGTCACGGTCGAGAAGAATGCTCATTTCACAGCCCTCATCTTGGTGCCTTGAGTAAGGTCGTTTTTCCATGCGCCAACAGCGCGTTCTGCCGCCTCCATCAGCGTTGAGGCGCGAATGATCGGCAGGCCGGATTTGGCCAGAATCTTCTGGCCCTCTTCGACATTTGTCCCAGCCAGCCGCACGACGACGGGCAGGTCGAGGTCAAGTTCCCGCAGGGCCTGAACGACGCCTTCGGCCACCCAGTCGCAGCGGTTGATACCGGCGAAGATGTTGACCAGAATGGCCTGAACATTGTCGTCCGACAGGACCAGACGAAACGCCTTGGCCACACGTTCGGGCGAAGCCCCGCCCCCGATGTCAAGGAAGTTTGCAGGCTCGCCACCGGCCAGCTTGATCGTGTCCATCGTGGCCATCGCCAGACCGGCACCGTTGACGATGCAGCCGATATTTCCGTCCAGCCCGACATAAGACAGTCCGCGGTCGGCCGCGCGGCTTTCGCGCGGGTCTTCCTGGCTTTTGTCACGCAGTTCAGAGATTTGTGGATGGCGGAACAGGGCGTTGTCGTCAAAGCTCATCTTGGCGTCAAGCGCCAGCACCCGGTCGTCACCCGTGATGACCAACGGATTGATCTCGACCATTGTCGCGTCAAGCTCGCTAAAAGCGGCATAGCAGCCCTGTAGCGTACGCACCATTTGCTGGATCAGCCTGGGCTCAAGCCCCAGGTTGAATGCGATCTCGCGCGCCTGAAATTCCTGAAGCCCAACCGCCGGTTCCACGATGGAGCGGACGATACTTTCCGGGCGGTCAGCCGAGATATCCTCGATCTCCATCCCGCCCTCGGACGAGGCCACGATCATCACCCTTTGGCTTGACCGATCGAGGACTAAACCCAAATAAATCTCGCGGTCAATCGGCACCGCGGCTTCGACATAGACGCGATAGATGCCTTTGCCTTCGGGGCCGGTCTGATGCGTGACCAGCTTGCGGCCAAACAGATCATCGCAGGCCTGATAGATTTCGTTCTCGGTGTTGCACAGCTTGACCCCTCCGGCCTTGCCGCGACCGCCTGCATGGACCTGCGCCTTGACGATCCATCTGTCACCGCCCAGCTCACGCGCCCGATAGGCCGCTTGCTCCGGACTGTAGGCCAGTGCGCCGGATGGTATGGCGACACCGAAATTCGAAAGAATTTCCTTTGCCTGATATTCGTGAATATCCATCTGATCCGCTCCTGTTTATGCAGCGATTGAGGTGCCGTAACGGCTTTCCAGCAGGTCTTCGATTGCGTTTTGGTCGACCGTTCCGCCCAGCTCTCGGATGGCTTCGGCGAACAGGCGCACGATCCGGCTGACGGCGTCGCGGTTCAATTGGTTGAGGATGCCGATGCGCACCTGCACGGGTGCGCTGAGCGTCGGCCAGATGCCAAACCCGCGCGCGCGGCAGTTCTGGACCAGCTCCATCTCGCGGCCAGCCAGTTCCGGGGGCAGGTTCAGCACGATCAGGCTGGGCATGTCGGAGGTGACCCCGCAGCCCATTTCGGTGACAGCGTCGCGCAGAACCTTCTCATGCGTCTTGTACGATGCGGACCGCTTAGCCAGACCTTCCTGAAGGGTCAGGCGCAGGGATTCATGGAAGGCCGCAACGGCGTAGCCCGAATGGGTGCGGTGATAGGTGCCCTTTTCAACATCCTGCCCATCGACAATGCCCCAATGACGGGCCTCAAAGATGGGATTGTGCACATAGGTATAGGCACCGGTGGTTCTGAGTGATGCGATATAGGCGTCGGTAAAGCTGACAGGGGCATAGGTCAGCGGCAGGCAGCATAGACCTTTCTGCGGGCAGGACGCCCATCCGGCGATGCCCGGAAAATCGTCTATCGAGAAGTCATCGACGCCCAGAGACGATACCGCATCGATCAGACCCATCGCGCCATGACGTTCGCACGCGTCGGAAAATCCGCGCAGGTCATTGATGCGACCAGATCCGGTTTCCCAATGCGCCATGAAAGCCCATTTCGGTTTGTGCTGCGCGAGAGTCGCCTCGACCAGATCACCGGTGACCGGCTGGCCGTGCGGAACCTCGATCACGGTGACGCTGGCGGCCTGAGGCGCCATCGGGTTGGCTGCATGTTCTTCGGGCGTCGCCGCTTTGAACCGCAGGGTCAGCGCGTCGATCCCCGAGAATGTGCCGTTGGCAAAAGCAACGACCTTGTCGCCAGGCATGACAGCCGAAAACATGGTGTCCAGGGCGCTCCAACCGGTGCCGGCAACAGCAAAGGTATAGGCGTTTTGGGTACCCCAGATTTTCCGCAGCATGTGCTTGCATTCGACCATCCCCCTAAGGACGTCCCCCTGCATGTGATCGGCAACGCCTGCATTGGCAAAGGCCTTGAGGACGCGGGCATCCGTGTTACCCGGCCCCGGCCCCGCAGCGAGGGTTTGGGGGATTTCGAGCGGAGGGAAAATCTGAAAAGTCATGGTCTGGCATCCTCGGCTGTTGGCCGGGCATTGCGGCCCGTCGTGTCAAGTTGCCGAGCAGGAAACGCGAGCTTGCCTTATGACGCAACGTAACTTACTACTGCTTTTGGATGGCCAATAGGATGGGGCAATACCTACCCGTTTTGGTAAAAATACGAAGGTATACAAAGAAACTCCCTATCCTTATGGGTAGGTTTTTCCGAATTCGGGGCAAAATCATATGGTTGAGACACCGAGCAAACCCATCGACATCATGCTGGCGGACGGCAACCCGCTGGTTCTGTCGGCCATGTCCGAAATATTCGAGCGGGACCCCCGATTCTCGCTGATGGCCACGTCAGCAACGGCCGAAGGGTTTCTGGGAACGGTGATGCGGGTTCCCGTTCAGGTCGGTGTCGTCGACTGGACGCTTTCGGTTTTAGGCGCTGCCAAACTGATCGAGGTTCTGCGCGATCAGCCCAACGCCCCGCGCTTTGTCGTTTATGGCGACACTGGCGGCGATGTCCCGCGATTGGCGATGCAGGCGGGTGCGGCCGGATTTGCCGCCCGCACGGGCGAGGTTGAGGGCCTGCTGGAAACCTGCGCCAAAGTTGCAGCGGGTAAGATGGTATTCCCGTTCATAGATATCCGGAAAATGCAACAGGACCCGATCCAGAGCCTGTCGCGTAAAGAACGCGCAATTCTGGAGGCGCTGGCGCAGGGAATGTCGAACCGGGATTTGTCAAAGGAACTTCAGATTTCGACAAACACGGTCAAGTTTCACCTATCCAACATCTACGAAAAGCTGAGTGTCAAAAACCGCACGCAGGCCATTGCGTATTTCTATTCGTCTCAGCAGTCGCGAAACTAGACCAAAGGCGATCTGGGTGCCGGTGTTTCCCGACAGGTTTTTCCTCTGGCCCTGACCAATTCTGGATACCGTCAGCGGCAAGGGACACTACGCTTGTCCTGAGCGCTTTGCCGCGCGTTGCAGCGGGTACAACCCTGCGTTGCTTCCGCGAATCCCCCAGACATGTTACCTTGGGTCACCTTTAATGATTTGACTTATTTTTCTGACATCTCGTTTTTTCAGCTCTTTCTCGAGAGGTGACGTTCATGTCCGACTCCAGCAGTGAGCCCCCGCGCATAACGCTGTCCCTACCAAATCTTCGGCCTAACCCATCGATATCAGCGGAAATTTCCGGCACTGTCGCGGCTGGTGCGCACAGCGTTGAGGATCAGAAGCGGGTTGAGGCGGAAAAGCTCAAGGCATTGCGCCGTGGCGTCGGAATTGAGCTGTCCTCAGAAGTGATCAACGATCTGGTCGACCGGCGCGTCCAGTCGACTGGTGCGGTTTTTCGTCAGCTTGCAACCATTCGCGAAGATCTGGCCGGAGGCTTTCTGGGGGCGGTCGTTCCCACCCTCGCCCCGAAATTGCGGGGGGAACTGATCAACCCTGACGGGACCCCTGCCGAACGCGTGATCGTCGAGGTCCTGCGCCCCACCTTTACCGCCAATGAAGGGATCGACGACGCAGATTTTTCGTGGGCTGTCAAAGCCGCCGTCACGGACGCGCGTGGTCTTTTTTCGGTTGATCTGCCTAACCTCCGCCTGCCGCAGAACGGCCTGCGGTTACGGATCAGGGGCCAGAACACCACCCTGACAGAAGCCGTGCCACGCGTTGACGCGCTGGACGGCGAAATGGGTCTTGTGGTGCTGGATCGCACTGTCCTGCCTTTGCACCGTTCGATCGTCGGTGAGCTGGCCGATATCTTTCCGGTGGATCCCGAGGATGCCGAAGAAAACATATCCGATTTCACCGGTTCGCAGGCCCCTATCGTGCTGGGCGAGGGCGATTGCGCGTCGGAGTACCGAACCGAAGGCGGCACGGTTTCACGGCGGCGCTATTCGGTTTTGTACCGGCTGATTGATCCCCTCGTCGGGCCCAAGAATATCGTTCGAACGCGCCCCATAGGTGGGGGCCGCTTTGTGACGACTATCCCGGGCACAGCCTTTGCTCAGGCCAATCTGTCAGCCGAAACGCTTCTGGCGGCGTTTAACAATGACGGGGGTGATTGGGATTTTCGAGACCGGATTCCGATTGACGAACCCATTGATATTGAAGACTTCTTTGAAGATCTTGAGGAGCGGCCTCAGGATGTGCCCAAAGCGTCGAGCCTTGCGCTTGGGTATATTGCCAAGATGCGGTCGACGGCTGTCCACGCTGGCATGTCTTTGGGTCGGCTGGTCTATTCCCTACCGCTTGCCCCCGGAGAAGAGCAGCGGATTGTCGTGTCGGAACAGCGCGAAACACTGAGCGTACGTGAACGAGAGAGCCTGACATTTGAAGAACAACAGGAATTCGAGGAAGCCCGCGACACGTCCTTTGACAGTACGTTTGAAAGCGCGCTGGATGAGGTAATTCAGGGTACGTCTTCGTTTTCGACCCGCGCTTTTTCAAAGAGCTTCGGGGGCGCAGGTGGCGTTGGTGGCGGCCTGTTCGGAGGCATCGGGGCCATCGTCGGCGGCGTGGGCTTCAGCGGTGCACGGTCCAGTTCGAATTCTTCCGGCAATTCGTCCAACACGCAGAACACATCGCGCGATTTTCTGTCCGACACGCATGAGACATTCTCTGCCGCGCTTGAACGGGCGGCTTCGGTCAAGCGCAACTCGGCACGGACCAGTGTGCGCACAGCAACTGCGACGGATCGGCGAACGGCCACAACGAAATTCGTGGCCAACCGCAATCATTGCCACGCAATGACCATGCAATGGTTCGAAGTCCTGCGCGACTTTTCCTTGGAAACGCGTATCGAGGGCGTGCAGTTGGTGGTCTTTGTGCCCATGCAACTCATCCGCTTCCGCCGTCTGGGGCAAGGCGATCAGTTGCCGGGCAATGTCACCCGGTCCGGATTGCTGAGCCGGTACAAGGTCATCCTGCGCCATGCCGAAGTGTTCCGGCGCGTGTTCCGAAACCGCCGCAGATTCCGCAGCGCACTGAAGCTGCTGGAAGAGTTTTATGCGGACAAGGACGCAACACCGCAGAACGCGCCCGGTGTCGCACAGGACATCGTCAGTTTCGAGGCGCAGGGCACGTTCATGCCCAATGATGACATTTCTGTTGTGATTTTCACGCAGGATGGCGACCGGGTCGGACCTGTGCCGCTGACCGGATCGCCGATAGACATCGACAACCTGCATGACCTGCCAGCGGAAACACGCGAGAACCTGCTTGTCCGGCTGGCTGATGCGCGGCGTGATCCGACCAAGCGCCGGACCTATACCGGGTCTGTGGCTTTGCCCCGTTCGGTCGAGCGGTCGGATATCGCCCGTGTCGAGCTGCGCAGGCGGACGGGCTCGTTTGCCTATTCGTTCTACACTGGTCCGGATCCCATCAACATTTTCAACATCTGGGAACATCTGGCCAATCTGGAAGATGCTGACGATCTGGACCGGGCCACCCGCAATATCAACCGCAGCCTTCGCACTACCATCTCGGGCTCGGACTTTGACGATCTGGTGGGTCCGCCCATGGTCAGTGAGTTCGAGGCGCGTATGAATGAAAACGCCCAGACCGTTGTTGATGACAATACGTTCCAGGCGTTGCCTGCCACCCTGCCCTATTCCGTGCAGGAGGTGCCGGACGTTCTGTCACGCCGGGATCTGCGCCGCATCGAAGAGATGTACCAGCATGTTGTGGCCAACACCGTTCGCTATTCCCGCGTGATCTGGGCCAGCATGACGGACGAAGAACGTGCGATCCTGCTGGAACGCTTCACCATCGGGGTACCGGAAGGCGGGCTGGACGATGCCTCAAGCGAGATATCGCTGCTCAGCACCGTCCAGAACAAGGTGTTGGGGTTCTATGGCAATGCCATGATCATGCCCTTCTCGATCCCGCCCGATCTGGCCGACCGGATGGAGATGCGGACCGGTGATATTCAGGACAGCCTGCTGGCCTTCCACCGTGAGGATTTCAGGCCACCGCGCCGCACGATTTCACTGCCGACCAGGGGCCTGTTGGGCGAGGCCGTTCTGGGCCGCTGCAATTCCTGCGAGATGATCGACCATCGCCGCTTCTGGAACTGGCAGGACAGCCCGACACCGCCACCGGTTGGCGACGCGCCGGTCCTGCCTGCTGACAGTGACGCCATCTTTGGTACACGTGCGCCGTCAGACCTGCCGAACAACCAGCCTTCGAACACGCTGACCATTGCAGGGGGCGACATTGGCACCGGACAGGCTGTGCCCACGTCGCAACTGGCCGAAATCCTCAAGGCCGCGCCTGATCTTGCGCGGGCGGGAACCGATCTTACGGGCCTTAAGGAACTGCAAGCCCAGCTGGCGCTTGAAACGCAATCGGTCGCTGCGGGGCGAGACAAGGCCATCGACACGGCAACGGATCTGACGAAAGAACTGGTTGGAAAGGCCACAGAACTTGCGGGTAAAGGTCAGGAAATCGCTGCCGCCCGCAAAGAGGAAGAGGCCAAGAAAGCCGCCGCTGACAAAAAGGCGTTCGATGCCAGCAACGCCGCCAAGATCAAGGGGTTTGAGGATATCGCCAAGAACGCCTCGGGTGTCGCCGCATTGATTGGCGGACAGGCAGACGGCAACCGGGCAGCCTTTACGCAAAACCTGTTCAAGGATTTCCCCGGCGGGGCTGCGGCTTTGGCCAACCCGTCCAACACACTGCTTCTGGCCAAGCTTTTCGGGGCCTTCACCAAGGCGAACGCGGATGCCGATGACGGCAGCGCGACCAAGGCTGGCAGCCAGTCGGTGCTGGATTTCCTCAATGGCCTGAACGCCCCTGCGGAGGACGACAATGAGTGACACGAGCACAAATGTGACGGACAAACCGGGAATTGATGAAAGCCTTGCCGAGGCGATCATCAACATTCTTGAAACGACCAACTCTCCGGCGATCCAGCGCGCCCGTGAGGTGATTGCCCATAGGCTGGCCATTGCGGGCGATATTGCCCCTTCGCGCATCCCTGCGCCGCGCAACATCACCGAGATCGGCGGCTATATCAATCTGCTGAGCGAGTATGGTGAGGCCGAACAGCGCGCTCGCATGATCGCGGCCGCTTTGGGTATCGCGGGACCGCAGATTTCGCTGCCGCAACCGGGTGCCGTTCCGCCGATGTCTTTCATCACCCGCGACGGCGCAAGGCCCGTTGGTCCGCAGCAGGCCAGTTTCCCGCTGAGCTATACGATCCGCAGTGATTTCGTTCCGGCCTTCGACAATGCGTTGCAGGAGATCGCGATACGTGGCGGTGCGGTACCGATCCTGACACCTGTCAGGGTCCTTCCGGCCGCCGGATCAGGCCCGGTGACCGACGGCATCGCACAGCTGGCTTTGATCGGCCGGACCCTCAGCCTGGCACCGACCGCGGCGCTGCATGCCGTGGCCACCGACCCCCTGTCGCTCAGCCGTCCGACTGCGGGTGGCGGGTTCGAGGTTCTGGCACGGGTCATCGACGCCGCCGCCCCGATTGCCGGGACCATCGCGGCGGCAGACTGGACAAGCTGGGAATGCGATGCTGCTGCCTGTTCCGAGGTTGACAGCAACGATGCGCGCTTTGCCCTTTCGCCGATCCTGAATGCGGCCGGTTGGCACCAGGCGGCTGATCCCGGCAATCCCACCAGCCTGTCCGATCCCGGCAGCTGGGCCGCGTGGCAAAACATCACCGGGCTTGTACCCGGCGTCACGCGGTTCGCGGATGAGCTGCAATTGCTGTACCCTGCCGAGATGCTCATCACCTCGCCGGTCTTCAATCAATTGGACAATGTCTGGACGGGAAGCGCATTCGCCGCGCCATAGGAGCCCCTCTGCATCCGCAACAAAGTGATTTGGCGGCACTTGGCTTTTGGAGTTACGCTTGAACAGGAGGGGTGCCATGCGAAACCCGGAACGTTTCGAAAAATTCTACTTTGCCAAAGTTGGCATGGGCGAAGCCTGCGGTTGCGCCGAGCGCATCATCGACGTTTTCGAGTTCAACCGAAAAGGTGGCGCGCCGTCGAAACACCCGGTGAAACAGGACCGTCGCAGACGCCTATCGTTTCGCGCATGGGCAGTCAGATATGGGCTTATGAGCCGAAAGCGGAACAGCTGAACACGTATTGGTCCTGTCAGACAGCAACCAGTTTTCCGTCTCGCAAATCCAGCGCATCCGGTGCCAGTTCGGCGCGGAAGGCCGGGGAATGGCTAACAAGAAGGATCGCTTGCGGCAATGCCCGGAGGATTTCCAGCAGCCGGGCCTCGTTCCGTGGGTCCAGCGCGTTGGTAGGTTCATCAAGCAGCAGAACCTCGGGCTCCATCGCCAGAACGGTCGCCAGCGTAACCAGCCGTTTTTCACCCCCTGACAAATTGTGGGTGATGCGGTTCTTCAGATGCATCAGGTCCAGATCACCCAACACGCTTTCAACGATGGCAAGTGCTTCGTCGCGTGTTCTGCCCAGGTTGAGCGGGCCAAAGGCGATATCCTCGGCGACGGTCGGGCAGAACAACTGATCATCCGCATCCTGAAACACAAGGCCCACCCGGCGGCGCACGTCGTGAAAATCAGCCTCATGCACCCTTTGCTGACCAAAGATCCTGACCGTGCCGGACTGTGCGCGCTGCAAGCCAAGCGTAATGCGCAGCAAGGTCGATTTTCCTGCCCCGTTCGGGCCCGTCAGCGACAGGCGTTGACCAGCGGACAGGCTGAGGCTGGCACCGTCAAGAACGGGTGGCTGACCGGCGTAGGCACAGCGGATTTCTTCAAGCGCAATCAGTGTCATGCCAAATCCAGTATGATCAGACCCGCGCAAAGAGCACCAAGACCTGCGGCAAAAACGATGTCCCTTCGGGTCAGGGTAAAGTCCTGAAGCAACAGCATTCGGCCTGAAAAACCCCGGCATTTCATCGCATCAAGAATGCGTTCGGATCTTTCGATCGCGCGCACCAGCATCATGCCCACGAGATAGCCAAAGCTGCGATAGGTGTGCCAGTTTGTTGCCGGGCGAAAGCCGCGCACTTTCATGGCCGCGCGCAGGCGCAGGTATTCTTCCCGCAGAACCTCGATATATCGGATGGTGAACATCAAAAGGTGAACCAGCTTTTCGGGGCAGCGCAGGCGGTGCAGGGCGTGGCCAAGCGTGACCGGCTCCATCGTGCCGACCAGCACCATAAGGGACAGGATGACCGCGTTGGCCGTCAAGGCGATCTCGACCGCTTTCCGGAAGCCCTGCCAGCTTGCGGGAAACCCCCAGAGCGTAAACATCGGGTCGCCGGGCATGGAGAATGGCAACAACACCAGCATGAACAGGATGAACCCGTCCATCATGGCCATGCGTTTCAATGTCTTCCGCCAGGGCAGACGCGACGCGGCAAGAAGCGAAAGGGACACCGCCAGAGCCGCGCACAGCGCTGTCAGCGAGGACACCGCCACTGTCACCACCGCGAAGACAACCGCCATAACGATCCGCATCCTAGGATCAAGCGGGTTGATCGCGCCGCGCCGCTGCGCGCCCGCTTTGACCAGCGTGCTTTCCTGTTGTCCCAGAACATGCGCCATCAGGCCGCCAGCTTGCGGCGTGCCGCAAAGTAAAAGCCCAGACCAAACAGACCGACAATATATCCGATCCCACCCAGAACAGTTTGCAGATCATTTTGTTCGCGGTAAGCCGCGATTTCCCGACGCAGCGGGCGCAGCTCATCCCGCACGGCCCTGGCAATGACCTGTTGTTGTTCAGTGCTGAGCACCGCCGCTGCCTGGGCAGGTGCGTTTGTTGGCGGGGTATCAGGTTCCGCTTCAACGCCCATGATCCGGGCGACATCCGCAGCGGGCATGGTGACCTCGGCCACATGTCCGGCACCAAGGTTTGCAAAGAATGTATGGGCCACCGGCGCGTTTGGCGTGTAGATAAAAAACCCGTCTGCATCTGTTACGATACGGCCCAGCTCGGCTCCGTCCGGGCCGTTGACGATGACCTCGGTATCGCTTGCCATGTCGCCGTTGGAAAAGCCGATTTCGCCTTCGATGGCGTCACCGGATTTAAACACTCCGGCTATGACCTTATGCGCTAAGGCAGGTAGGGGTGCGCAGCACAGCGCCAGAATGATTGCCAGATACCTCATGCGACCGCTCGTTTGACAAACAGCTCGGGCTTGACCTTGCGCGCCAGCAAAACCGCGAACCCGGTCAGGATCGCCTCAATCGCCATGACAGGAATATGTGCAAAGAAAACAATCTTAGCCGCAGGCAGGAAGGCATCCCCGGACAAGGCCAGTGAAAACGCAACCATGCCGGTTGTGGCGGCAATGGCAAAGGCACCGCCGACCCCGCCCCATATCGCACCTTGCAGCGGTGAGCCGTGGGCGATCAGGCGGCTAAAGATCAGTCCGGCCAGAACCGCGGGCAATGCGATGTTCAGGGTGTTGATCCCCAATACCGTCAACCCGCCAAAGCCAAAGAAGACGGCTTGCAGCAAAAGCCCGACGAACAGGGCCGGGAATGCGGCCCACCCCAGCAAAAGCCCGGCCATACCGTTGAGGATCAGGTGCACCGACGACGGACCAATAGGAACATGGATCAGCGATGCCACGAAAAAGCTGGCTGACAGCACCCCCGCAGTGGGGATGCGATCAAGATCCAGCGACCTGAGGCCCATGGCAATTCCACCCGCCGCAGCGACGGCACCGCCGATCACGACCGGGTTGGACAAGGCTCCGTCAACGATATGCATCTACGGTTACTCCAAATCCCAGGCGCGGATCCAGATGACCGCGTCCTGGCTGAGTTCTTTGCCATTGTGTTCGGTCACGGGACCGGCGCCGAGCGCTGCAAAACCCCAATATCCGGCTTTCGGAACGCCGAACGTGAAATACCCGTTATCATCCGAGGTTGCGACCAATGCACCACCCGGCAACGGCGAGACGGTCGGGGCCGAAGCAGCCGTGCTTTCCATGTCCGGTTCTGCGGCCATGTACTCGATCTCGATCTCGGCACCCGCAACCGGTTGGCCTTCTGCCATAACTCGACCCGTAAAGGTCGAACCCGCGATGATGTTGGTCGGTTTGTTGAGCGGGATGATCTCAACCGGCAAGCCCACCGGGTTCATCCAGTCGGTCGGCAATTCGTTGCGGTTCAGGAATGCCTTGGCGATCTGCTGGATATAGATATCCTCAGACCCCTCGTAATAGGGCTGGGGAACTGTCACCAGCACATAGTCGCCCGACCGTTTGACCGGAACATAACCCTTGAATGCCGCGCCTTCGTTTTCCCCACCGGTGAAACGCACGGGTTCCAGAGTGTCCAGCAGGTCGGTTTTCTGACCGTTGTGGATCACGTAGAATTCCTGCGGCTTGTCCAGATCCATGACATGCCCGTTCGAGAACGGATGCCAGAAGATCAGCTTGACCGGAACATTCCCCGGTGCGTCGATCATGGTGTCAGAGGTGTATTCCAGCAGGAAATGCGCATTTGCCATCGCTGGAAGCGCCATCGCCACAGCGGCTGCAGAAAGCAGCTTGGTCATCAATAGTCGTCCTTGTCCCTTCGCACCAACCCCGGTACGAGATGCGTTTTGACTGCGGGGACGTCCAAGCCAAGCTGCTTTTTCAAGCATCCTGCTCCGACGCACATCCCGTCGCCGATTAGGAGTGCCCTTGTCAAAGGCACATGTCCGGCAGGTATCCTGACTTGCGGGTCAAAGCGTTGGGCTGGCCTTCCCGGATTAACTCCAGTGGCACTTCAGCCCTGCTCGCCGCTTACAGTTGCGGGTGCAGTTGCGGAATTGGGCCAAAGCCCGCACCGCATTCCCTATTGATTCCAGAGCACGCCCCGGAACCGGACATGCCGAGCGGCTTGCCAGACTTCTTCGGCATCCGTCAACGATCAATTGCGCTGGCTGTCAAAAAGTTCAGCGGGCAATGCCCTTTTTCCGGTTGATCCGCTTTGGATGCAGGTCTGGGTTTTTCGGGGGTGAAACTACCCTTCGAGCAGGTATCTTTCCGACAATGGCAAACTGGCCGCCCCCAATGACCGGGCATCCGGGCCCGCCGTCCCTGCCAGCACCAAGGGCCGTTCAAGCCCGGTCAGGTTCATATCGGATAGTTTGAGCTCAACCCTTTCCACCAGCCGCGCCTTGATATCAGCAGGCATCCAGCCATCAATCTTGACACATTCGAAATCGATCAGGCTGCAAGAAGAGACGATGGCATGGGCGATTCCGTACGCCGCCTGGTTCAGCCAATTCTCAAGGTGGGTTTCCGGTACGTCCCAATGCCGTGTCGTTTCCCAGATTGAGCCGGCTGTTTCGGCATTCCCACCAACTGCGCGCTCCAGCACATAAAGACTGGCGACATCTATCAATGGTTTCACTCCGCCTGCGTCGTCCGGCACAGGCAATGGACCAAGCGCACCGGCATTTCCCCGCCCTGAAAAGATGGAGCCGTTCAGAACCACCCCGCCCCCGATGAAGAAGCCGACATAGAAATACAGGAAATCTCGTGGGCCTTCTGCAGGGCCAAACACCAGCTCGGCACCGCAGGCCGCGGTTGCGTCGTTCTGCAAAAATACCGGCACGTCATAGCTTGCGGCTAGCGCGCCTTTCAGGTCCGCGTCACGCCACGGATCCATTTTTTCCTGAGGAACCTGCAGTGTTTGTGCCCAGTCCCAAAGGTAGAACGGCATGGCAATCCCAAGGCCCGCGATTCTGCTACGCGCCTCGGGCGACATTGACGCCATCACTTTGTCGAGGCTTTCTGTGGAAAAGCTCAATGTCGCCTCGGGCGTCGGAAAATCATAGGTCCGCCGTTCGCGGTGCCTGACGTTGCCAAGGAAATCCGTCAGCACCAGTTCGGTACTACGCCGCCCGACTTTGAGCCCAAAGAAATACGCGCCGTCCGGGTTCAGGCGCATGGGAACCGATGGCTGCCCGACTTTTCCCCGGATCGGTTCGCCCCGCAACAGCAACCCATCGTTCTCCAACTGGCGCATGATGACCGAGACCGTCTGCGCCGACAGGCCGGTCATGCGCGCGATTTCAGATTTTGCGAGGGCCTGATGGCGCCGGACCAGTGACAGGACAAGCCGTTCATTTCGGGCCCGCATTCCACTTTGGTTGGTGCCGCGCATGTCTGGCTCGCGTACGCCAGTAGTATTGCCCTGAGAGTTCATTGCAGACACGGCCATCCCCTTCATGACGACAATGTAAAAACCCTTCCTTTCTGTCAATAATAAATAAGAGTGATTTATTTATTGACTCGAAATTCGAATCTTGTGATGGTTTTCACGTTCGATCGGGCCGGTTTTCGCCCGATCAAACGTATGCCCGGACGGGCATTGGGAAAACTGGGAGGACTACCGATGAAACTTGCGAAACTTGCAGGCGCCACGGCGCTGGCGGTTACGGCCATGGCAAGCAGTGCAATGGCCGAAGGTGAAACCGTTTGCCTGATCACCAAGACGGATACCAACCCTTTCTTTGTTAAAATGAGAGAGGGTGCCACAGCCAAAGCCGAAGAGCTTGGCATGAAGCTGAAAGCCTTTGCCGGCAAAGTCGACGGAGACCACGAAACTCAGGTTCAGGCCATTGAAACCTGCATTCTGGATGGCGCAAAGGGTATCCTGCTGACCGCGTCGGATACGTCGTCTATCGTTCCAGCGGTGCAGCAGGCCCGCGATGCCGGGCTGCTGGTGATTGCGCTGGACACCCCACTTGAGCCTATCGACTCAGCCGACGCGACCTTTGCCACGGACAATTTCCTTGCGGGGCTTCTGATCGGACAATGGGCAAAAGCCACGCTGGGAGATGCGGCAAATGACGCCAAAATCGCCACGTTGGACCTTGCGGTCAGCCAGCCCACTGTGGATGTGCTTCGCAATCAAGGGTTCCTGCAGGGGTTCGGTGTTGATCTGGCCGATCCGAACGTGATTGGCGATGAAAACGACCCGCGTCTTGTTGGTAGCGATGTCACCGCTGGCAACGAAGAAGGCGGTCGTCGCGCCATGGAGAACCTGCTGGCCAAAGACCCGACGATCAACGTGGTGCACACCATCAACGAACCGGCGGCAGCGGGCGCTTATGAAGCGCTTAAGGCTATCGGGCGCGAAAATGACGTGTTGATCGTTTCCGTCGATGGCGGCTGCCCTGGCGTGCAGAACGTGGCGGACGGCGTCATCGGTGCAACATCACAGCAATACCCGCTGCTGATGGCATCGCTGGGCGTTGAGGCCGTCAAGAAATGGGCGGACGAAGGCGTGAAGCCCGAGAACACACCCGGTAAGGACTTTTTTGACACCGGTGTGGCGCTTGTGACGGATAAGGCCGCCGACGGCGTCGAGTCCATCTCGGTTCAGGAAGGCATGGACCTCTGCTGGGGTTAAGCTGAATGTTTGGAAGGCCGCTGCGCGGCCTTCCACTTATCAAAACCACCCACACGCCTGAAACCTTGCTAAAGTCGTCATAAACCTGACGCTTTGGGGGAAGTTCTATGTCCGATTCTTCACGACAAGCTGACGATTTCGAAACCGCCGCAAAAGGCAGCCCGGAGCAAGTCGCCGAGTTTGACGATCACCAACGCGGATTTGTCGGGACGGTTCAGCATTTTCTGCATGTGAACCCGTCGCTGGTCCCGCTGATTGTCCTTGTCGCTGCCATCGTCATCTTTGGTGTCTTATTAGGCCCCAAGTTCTTTTCGCCCTTTGCGCTGACATTGATCCTTCAGCAGGTTCAGATCGTCGGGATTGTGGCCGCGGCACAAAGCCTTGTGATCCTGACCGCAGGCATCGACCTGAGTGTTGGGGCCATCATGGTGATGTCGTCGGTTGTGATGGGGCAGTTTACCTTCCGCTATGGAATGCCGCCTTCGGTTGCGATTGTGTGCGGCCTTGCTGTTGGCTCGGCAATCGGGGCCTTGAACGGGTTTCTGGTCAGTCGCATCAAGCTGCCACCTTTCATCGTCACCCTTGGCATGTGGCAGATCGTTCTTGCGGCGAATTTTCTTTATTCACAAAACGAAACGATCCGGTCGCAGGAAATCGAGGAACACGCCGCCATCCTGCAACTGTTTGGTGCCAAGTTTAACGTGGGCGGAGCGGTGTTTACCGTCGGGGTGGTCTTCATGCTGGCGCTGATCCTCGTCCTTGCATACGCGCTGCGGCACACGGCCTGGGGCAGGCATGTCTATGCCGTCGGGGATGACCCCGAAGCGGCAGAGCTGTCCGGTGTCAACGTACACCGCACGCTGATATCCGTGTACATGCTGTCCGGCCTGATCTGCGCCTTTGCGGGCTGGGCCCTGATTGGTCGGATCGGGTCAGTTTCGCCAACCTCGGGGCAGCTGGCCAACATTGAAAGCATCACGGCGGTCGTGATTGGGGGGATATCTCTGTTTGGCGGTCGGGGGTCTATTCTGGGGTCCCTGTTCGGTGCCCTGATCGTGGGCGTCTTTACGCTTGGGCTGCGGTTGTTGGGCGCGGATGCACAATGGACGTTCCTGCTGATCGGCATCCTTATCATCGCAGCGGTCGCGGTCGACCAGTGGATCAGAAAGGTGGCAGCCTGATGGAACCCATTCTCAAAGGACGGAACCTTGTGAAACGCTATGGCAAGGTGACTGCGCTGGATCACTGCGACTTCGATCTGATGCCGGGTGAGATTCTGGCGGTGATCGGCGACAATGGCGCGGGCAAGTCGACGCTGATCAAGGCTGTGTCGGGCGCGGTGGCGCCGGACGAAGGCGAGGTCTGGCTGGAAGGTCAAAAGGTGAATTTCCATTCCCCGATCGACGCGCGTGAAGCCGGTATTGAAACCGTGTACCAGACGCTTGCCATGTCCCCTGCCCTGTCGATTGCGGACAATATGTTCATGGGGCGGGAAATTCGGCGCAAAGGACCGCTCGGGTCGTGGCTTCGCATGCTTGACCGTCCGGCGATGGAAAAATTCGCCCGCGAAAAGCTGAGCGAACTGGGTCTGATGACGATCCAGAATATCAATCAGGCGGTCGAAACCCTGTCGGGTGGACAACGCCAGGGCGTTGCAGTGGCACGTGCGGCGGCGTTCGGGTCCAAGGTCATCATTCTGGACGAACCGACAGCAGCACTGGGCGTCAAAGAAAGCCGCAGGGTCCTTGAACTGATCCAGGATGTGAAATCGCGTGGCATCCCAATCATCCTGATCAGCCACAACATGCCTCATGTTTTTGAAGTCGCAGACCGAATTCACGTGCACCGGCTGGGAAAACGCCTGTGTGTGATTGACCCCAAAGACTATTCGATGTCCGACGCCGTGGCGTTTATGACCGGGGCTAAGGAAGCACCGCCCGAGGATCAGGCCGCATGACCGGTGGCGGCACCGCCCCTGACGTTCTGGCCGACCGTATCGTCGACGCCGTTGAGGCGCTGCCGCCGGCCCGACACCGGCAACTTGTCGCGATTGCCGGGCCTCCCGGATCCGGAAAAAGCACTGTTGCCAGCCTTGCCACGGCCGAACTGAACCGGCGCGGGGTGTCAGCCGGGCTTGTGCCAATGGACGGTTTTCACTTTGACAACGCGATCCTGAAGGAACGCGGGCTTTTCCCCCGCAAGGGCGCGCCGGAAACCTTCGATCTTGCCGGGTTTCATGCCTTGCTTGTGCGTTTGCGCACCGAAGATGAAGTTGCAATTCCGGGCTTCGACCGAAAGCTTGATCTGGCAATCGCTGCCCGATCAATGATCTCTCCCAATCAGCGGGTCGTTCTGGTTGAAGGCAATTACCTTTTGCTGGATGAACCGTGCTGGTCAGGCCTTCATCTCCTATGGGCGCTCAAGGTGTTTCTGGGCGTCGATCTGGCAACACTGGAATCCCGGCTCACCGACCGTTGGGTTGGGTTTGGGCTGGACAAACAGGCCGCAAGAGAGCGGGCGCTTTCAAACGACATTCCGAATGCCGAGCGGGTGATCCGGAACTCGGTACAAGGCGACCTGAACCTGTGACGGATGAGGGCGGGTCTGGCAGCGCGCCCGCGTCACCTGTCTAGTAGGTGGGCGGCACAAGACCGGCCTGAAACCACTTCACGAAAGATACGATAGAAAACACGGGCAGCCCTGTGGCGCGCTGAATATCGGGCGCATACGGGCACATATTCGTGCATTCCAGCACGATCGCGCCAAGATCGGGGTGTTCCGATGTCAGGGCCATGGCGGCTTCTAAATTGTCTTTGCGGGCCTTTTCCACATCAAGGCCAAGCTCATTTCCAAGGATCGCGCGGGTGAACTCCGCCCCGCCTTCGGTTGTGCCGATGGGTGTGTCCAATGGAACATTGGCGGCCAGCAAGTGATCTTGGGTCAGAGTAGAGGCTGATATGGTCAGAACCCCGGCGCGTTTTCCCGCTGGCAGGATACGGTTGACCATTTCAACCTGCATCAGGGACGATGTGGCCACCGGAACAGGCACAGCCTGGGCCAGTTCTTTTTGGAACAGGGACAGAAACCCGCAATTGGTGGTAATCCCGTCGACACCATCTTTGAGAAGCTCCTGCGCCGCGTTGATGAACACGTCGAGCATGCCTTCGGCTTTGCGCCGGACCACCCGATCCGGCGAGGCATCGCGAACAATGCGGTAGTGAACCGGAAAGGGCCAGGTCTGCGCGTTGCCCATATCGCCGGGAATGCGGGGAAAGCGGGCATCCAGCATCAGAATGCCGACAGACGCGCCGTAGATGGATTTTCCGCCCTGCGCGATCATCCCTCAACCTCCTCAATAATGCGGGCCGAGATATCGTCCGACCCTTCCATGTAGATGTTCGAAATCCCGTGACGCACGGCATCCTGCACCTGATCCATACGCTTGGAGATATGTGCACCTAGAACCCGAGCGGCCTCATCCGCGTTTCGGTCCATCAAAGCCTGCATGACGCGTTTGTGTTCGTCCTTTGAGCGTTGCACCCTGTCGAGGCTCATGGATATCCAACGGATATAGCGAATACGGTCGTTGATCCGCGTCAGGGTTTGCAACAGTTCCATGTTTCCAGACAGCTTCGCGATACCCAGATGAAACGCCTCATCCCGGTTGACGGCTTCTTCAACAGTCAGACCGGTGATGTCGATGCCCGTTGCGTAAAGCTCATCCCGCAGCAACTGCAGGTCTTCGTCCGATGCCTTGGCACAGGCCGCGCGCGCCGCCGCTGTTTCGATGATCTGGCGCAGTTCGAACAGGTCGAACACGCTTTGCGCATCCAGCGGGCGGCAGAAAAAGCCTTGTCCGGGGCGGAAGTCGAAAAGCCGTTCGGCGACCAGACGGTTCAACGCCTCGCGCAGCGGGGTGCGGCTGACGCCCAGATCCCTGGACAACGCCACTTCGTTCAGGCGGTCGCCGGGGCGCAGGCGAAACGAAACCGCCATCGCCTTGACCTGATCATAGATATCATCGACGCGCGGACCAGCCATTACCCCTGCCCTTCTTTGTTTGAATCACAGGTGCCACACGTTGAGCTTGAAATCAATATACAAAACTGTATACAGATCTGAGTACAGATTTGACACAAGGGACTCGCGACCATGACAGGGACAAATTTTCTGACCGGAGCCGAAGCCATGGTGCGTATGCTCGAAGCGCATGGTGTGACGCATATGTTTGGCCTGTGCGGCGATACCACTTTACCCTTTTATGATGCCCTTGCCCGGATGAATCACGGCATTCAGCACATCCTGACACGGGACGAGAGGCACGCGGCCTATATGGCGGATGGCTATGCCCGCGTCACCGGCAAGCCCGGCGTGTGCGAGGGCCCGTCCGGCGGTGGTGCGACCTATATCTTGCCCGGAGTGGTCGAGGCCAACGAAAGCTCGGTTCCGATTCTGGCGATCACGTCGGATGTGGCAACAACCAGCCGCGGCAAATACCCGTTGACCGAACTGGATCAGCCTGCGCTGTTCCGGCCTCTGGCCAAATGGAACACATCCCTCGACGACGCAGCGCGGCTTCCGGCCATGGTTCGGGCCGCCTTCAGGGCGATGACGACCGGCACGCCCGGTGCGACGCATCTGGCGCTGCCGTTTGACACGCAGAAGGCGCAGGTCGATGAGGCTGAAATCTGGGCGGATGACAGGCACCGCAGCTACCCCGCTGAACGGGCCGCACCTGACCCGGACGCCATCGAAGCAGCGGCTGCCATTCTTGCAGGGGCCAAATCCGCGGTTGCGGTCTGTGGTGGCGGGCCGGTCTTGTCCCGGGCGACCGATGCGCTGCGCCGGGTTGCGGGCCTGCTGGATATGCCCGTGGCCACGACCGTGTCGGGTCAGGGGTCCATTGCCGAGACCGACCCGCTGGCCCTGGGCGTTGTCGGGTCGAACGGGGGCATTCCGGCAACCCGCGCCGTCGTGGATCAGGCCGATGTCGTTTTGTTCATTGGCTGCCGCGCCGGTTCGGTTACAACGGAACGGTGGCGAAGCCCCGGGCGCAGCACCACGATCATCCATATCGACAGCGATCCGATGGTGATCGGCGCCAATTACCAGACCGAAGTGGCGATCTGCGCCGATGCCCGACTGGCGCTGGAGGTTTTGGCGCAGGCACTGGAAGACCGCCAGGACCTGACCAGCCAAGGCGGAACAGCCAAGGCCCGCGCCGCATGGGAGGCCAAGATGGCCGCGTTCGCCCCCCTGGCCGCAAGTCGCGAGACACCGATCCGGCCCGAGGCCGTCATGGCATCCCTGATGGACATTCTGGATGACGACGCGATTGTCGTCGCCGACCCCGGCACCCCCTGCCCCTATTTCAGTGCATATTACCGCTGGCGGAAACCGGGGCGCCATTTCATCACCAACCGGGCACATGGGGCGCTGGGGTATTCGCTGGGCGCGGCCATGGGGGCACATGTCGGGCGGCCATCGGTTAAAACCCTGTCGGTCATGGGCGATGGCTCGTTCGGGTTCACCTGCGGCGAGTTTGAAACGATGGTCCGGCACAATATGCCAATCACTTCGATCGTCTTCTCGAACTCAGTCTTCGGATGGATCAAGGCTGGCCAGAAAGCGGGATTTGGTCAGCGCTATTACAATGTTGATTTCAACCGGACAGACCACGCCGCTGTTGCGGCCGCCTTTGGCGTCAAATCCTGGACCGTCAAAGACCCCGAGGATCTGCCGCGCGTGCTGAAACAGGCGATCGAGCATGACGGGCCAACACTTGTCGACATTCATTCACAGCCGCTTCACGAAGCGGCCGCACCGGTCTCGGAATGGGTCGCGTAAGAGGCAATTGACGGGGTCAACTGGGCCAGAAATTCCTGGGCAATCGTGGACAAAGGGCGGCCCTTGGCCGTGATGATCGCGAGATCCAGCATGACTGGCGGCGCAAATGGGCGGGTCTGATACCCGCTCTCGTCGTCAAAGGTCACAGTAAAGGGGTCGATCATCGCGACCCCCATACCCTGTTTTACAAAGCTCAGCAGGTTTTCGGACAGATGGGTGTGTATCTGGGTACGCCATGTGTGGCCGGATGCCTGAAAGATGTCGCGAGTCCGGCGATGGGTCTGGTGTTCCGGCCCCATCACGATGAAGGGTTCGTTTTCCAAAATCTCTGGCGTCAGTACGTCGTGCTCGGCCAAGGGACTGCCCTCAGGAAAAGTCGCGAGCGTTTCAAACTGAAACTCCTGATAGTTCAGTGTGTCATGCAGAATGGGCATCTCGACGATACCGATTTCAAACAGGCCCGAGATGACCCATTCCTGAATCTTGGACGAATATTGCGACTGAAAGCTGACAGACAGGTTCGGACGCGTTTTGGCAAAACACGCGATCTCGCGGGGCATGAAGCCAAAGGACAACAGGTGAGGCGCGGCAACCTGCAATTGACCGGGATGTTTGTTCTGCAAATCGGTTACGGCCTGCGCCACGTGGTCCAGCCCGCGCACGACCGTGTCGACCTCGCGAAATAGCATCTCGGCCTCAGGGGTTGGCAGCAATCGGCCTTTGGTCCGTTCGAACAGAGGCAGACGAGCCTCGCGCTCGAGCTGTGCCAGAAGGTTGCTGATGCCGGGTTGCGATATCCCAAGAACCGAGGCCGCGCCGGTCACGGTTCCGGTTTCCATGATGGCATGAAAGGCCTGAAGCTGGCGAAAGCGTAGGGACAACGATTGCTACATCACTTTTTCTGATGAACTTACGAAAATATAGTATTTGAAATGATAGCCCGGTCAAGGCAGGCTTTCCCCATCGACAGGGGGCGAAATGAGCAATCTGGCACAGAAAATCATCGGCTATGACCTGTGGCACCTTGAACTGCCGGTCACATCCCGCCGGGATCACGGCATCGGATCGGTTGAAGGCGTTTGCGAAGTCGTCATCCTGCGCCTGACATCCGAGGATGGCACGCAGGGGTATGGCGAGGCGTCGCCCTGGTCTGTTTTCACCGGAACACCCGAAGCGAGTTTTGCGGCACTGGACCGTTATCTGCGCCCTCACGTTCTTGGGGCATGCGTTGGGGATCGGGCCGCCATCATGGCGCGTGCGGCTTATGCCGTGGCACATTGCACCGAAGCCAAGGCGGCGCTGGAAACCGCACTGCTGGATCTGGCAGGCCGGATCAGCGGTGTTCCAGTCTGGTCTTTGCTGGGTGGTCGCTTCCGCGACAGCATTCCGCTGAGTTGTTCCATCGCAAATCCCGACTTTGCCCAGGACGTCGATCTGTTGGCGCGCCTGCGTGAGGACGGTGTTCGGATTGTCAAACTCAAGACCGGGTTCAAGGATCACGCCTTTGACATCATGCGGCTGGAGTATCTTGCCCAGAACTACCCGGAGTTCTCGGTCCGCGTGGACTATAATCAAGGGCTCAGCATTGATGATGCGCCATCGCAGGTGCGGGACGTCGCTCAGTTCAAACCGGACTTCATTGAACAACCTGTCCGCGCCCATCAGTATGGCATGATGGCAAAGCTGCGGCAGATGACGGATGTTCCCCTTCTGGCCGACGAAAGCGTCTTTGGCCCCGAAGATATGGAGCGCGCAGCTCGCGAAGGGATCTGCGACGGAGTTTCAGTGAAGATCATGAAGTCAGGCGGCCTGACACGCGGGCAGACAGTTGCACGCATTGCTGCGGCCCATGGCCTGACGGCCTATGGTGGTGACATGTTCGAGGCTGGACTGGCCCACTTGGCGGGCACGCACATGATTGCCACGACACCGGAAATCTCTCTGGGCTGCGAATTCTATCAGGCGTCCTATTTCCTGAAAGAGGACATTCTGGAGCAGCCATTTCAGGTAAAGGACGGTCAGGTATGCGTGCCTCAGGACCCCGGACTTGGCGGCAGACCTGACCTGACCAAACTGAATCATTATGCGGTTGCCAAGGCGGTGACAGAATGACGGACAAGAAAACCATAGCCATCATAGGGGCCGGAATTGTCGGCGTGTCGACTGCGGTCTGGTTGCAGCGGGATGGTCACGACGTGATCCTGATCGACAAGGCAGGACCTGCCGAAGGTACCTCGCACGGCAATGGCGGGGTTTTGGCCTCGTGTTCGATCGTTCCGGTCACCGTTCCCGGATTGCTGGGCAAAGCGCCGAAGATGCTGCTCAGCCCCTCGCAACCCTTGTTCCTGAAATGGGGGTATTTGCCAAAGCTTCTTCCGTGGCTCTGGCAATACCTCCGTCACGCCAACGCCGCCGACGTCGAGAGGATCGCCGCAGCACTGTCGTCCATCGTTGGCGACAGTCTGAATGACCACAAGGCGCTGGCGGCCGGAACGGGGGCGGAAAAGTGGCTGGTTCCGTCAGATTACCTGTTTCTTTACAGGGATCGCGCGCATTTTGAGGAAGATGCATTTGGTTGGGATATCCGGCGCAGGAACGGGTTTCAGTGGGACGAATTGGAAGGTCACGCTTTCCATGAATATGACCCGGTTTACAGTCAGGGCATCGGGTTTGCCGCCCGGCTTTCGAATCATGGCCACATCACCGACCCCGGCCGGTACGTGAAAGACCTTGCCGCGCATGTTGAGGCGAATGGAGGTCGTATCATACGTGCAAACGTCGAAGACGTAGTTCGGAAAAACGGGCATGTCACAGGGGTTCGGGCCGGTGGCGAGACCATTGCTTGTGACGCAGCCGTCGTCACGGCCGGGATCTGGTCGGGTCCATTGGCAAAGCGCTTGGGAGTTTCTGTTCCTCTTGAAAGCGAACGTGGTTATCATCTTGAATTGGTAAAGCCTTCCGCGATGCCGCGCAGCCCGGTTATGGTTGTCTCGGGCAAGTTCGTTGCGACACCGATGGATGGGCGCATACGCTTGGCGGGCATTGTCGAGTTCGGAGGGCTGGATGCGCCGCCCTCGCGCGCGCCGTTCGAGTTGATGCGCAAAAATGCCCGGGCGGCGTTCCCGGGCGTGACATGGAAGGAGGAAGTGGAATGGATGGGGCACAGGCCCGCCCCGGCTGACTCGATCCCGGTTATTGGCGAAGTGCCCGGTATCAAAGGGGCCTATATGGGCTTCGGGCATCACCATATCGGCCTGACAGGCGGGCCGAAAACCGGGCGCCTTCTGGCGCAGATGATTGCAGGCAGAACGCCAAATGTCGACATGAGCGTCTACGCGCCGTCACGATACGCGAAGTAACAAACAAACCGGTGAGAAACGCCGGTGTTTCCAAATTCAACAGGGAGAAGAATGATGAAGAAATTGACGAACCTTCTGGCGGCAACTGCGCTGACCGCCACCGCCGCGGCACCCGCCATGGCCGAAAAATGGGACATGCCGATGGCCTATGCGGCCTCAAACTTCCACTCGGCCACGGGCGCGGAATTTGCCAAATGCGTCACCACCGGCACCGGCGGTGAGATTGAAATCGTCACGCACCCGTCCGGCTCGCTGTTCAAGGGCGGCGACATCAAACGCGCAATCCAGACAGGGCAGGCCCCGATTGGTGAGCGGTTGTTGTCCGGGCATCAGAACGAAAACGCATTGTTCGGGTTTGATTCCATCCCGTTTCTTGCGACCTCATTCGACGACAGCGCAAAGCTTTGGGAAGCGGCCAAACCTTCGATCGAAAACCTGCTGGCCGAGCAAAACCTGACGCTGCTTTATGCGGTACCGTGGCCTCCGCAAGGTCTGTATTTCAAAAATGAGGTAAACTCGGTCGCCGAGATGAAGGGCATCAAGTTCCGCTCGTACAACAACGCCACTTCACGGCTGGCCGAGTTGACCGGGATGCTGCCGGTTACCATCGAAGCGGCTGAAATCAGTCAGGCTTTTGCAACGGGCGTGGCGGATTCGATGATATCGTCGGGTTCGACCGGGTATGACCGTAAGGTTTGGGAAAGCCTGAACTATTTCTACGAGGTCGACGCCTGGCTGCCGCGCAACTACGTGATGGTCAATTCCGACGTCTGGTCTGGTGTATCCGATGCCAACAAGAACGTCATCAAAGGCTGTGCTGAGCTGGCGGAATATGCCGGGAACTGGCGTGCCAAGGAATACACCGGCTTTACCTTGCAAGGCCTGCGGGATGGCGGCATGACCGTTGGCCCGGCATCGGATCAGATGGTGAAGGAATTGAAAGAAATCGGTGTGACCATGACCAATGAATGGCTAGAGGCCGCCGGGGACCAAGGCAAGGCCATCGTCGACGCGTTCCACGCGTCTCAGTGATCCTTACCGGACGGGCGGCGGCATATCCTGCCGCCCGTTTCAAATCCAATCAGAACACAGCGGGGACGGCATGGCAGTTTTGCGAGGGCTTCGGTCCGTATTGGATTTCATTTATCTGGCAGCAGGGGTTCTGGCGGCGATCAGCCTGATTGCCATATTGCTGCTGATCGTGGTGCAGATGCTGGCCCGCTGGACCGGCGAAGTGTTTCCCGGCGCACCGGACTATGCCGGTTATGCGATGGCTGCCGCCTCTTTTCTGGCGTTTGCCAACGCGCTGAACCGGGGCAGCCACATCCGTGTATCGATCCTGCTGAACGCAGTGCCGGACGGGGTTCGGCGCATTCTTGAAGTCTGGTGCTTTGGAATCGCTACCGCCGTCATGTGGTATTTCTGCTGGTATGCCTATCGCTTTGTCTACTGGAGCTGGAAGTTCAACGATGTCAGTCAAGGACAGGATAGAACCGCTCTTTGGATCCCTCAATCCGCGATGCTGATCGGTGCCGTGATCCTTGCCATCGCCCTGACGGATCACCTGATCCACGTCCTGTTCCGCGGTGAACATCGCATCGTCCGCGATCTGGCCGATCAGAGCCACGGAGAGTAAACGCATGGAAAACCTGGCTGTTATCATCCTCTTCCTCTTTGTGCTTTTTACCTTGTTGGGCACCGGTGTGTGGGTCGGACTGGCCCTGATGGGTGTCGCCTGGGTCGGGATGGAGCTGTTCACGACACGCCCCGTGGGCGATGTCATGATAACGACCATCTGGTCGGCATCGTCCTCGTGGACCCTGACCGCCCTGCCGATGTTCATCTGGATGGGCGAGATCCTGTACCGAACGCGATTGTCCGAGGACATGTTCAAGGGGTTGTCGCCCTGGATGGCCCCCCTGCCCGGTGGTCTGGTGCATACGAATATCGTTGGATGTACTGTCTTTGCCGCTGTCTCGGGGTCGTCGGCGGCAACCCTGACGACCGTCGGAAAAATGTCGATCCCCGAGTTGCGCAAGCGCAATTACCCCGAGCGGATGATCATCGGAACATTGACCGGTGCCGCAACATTGGGGCTTATGATCCCACCCTCTCTGACTCTGATCGTATACGGGGTGACGATCAATGAATCGATCACCAAGCTGTTCTTCGCCGGTATCCTCCCCGGCCTTGTTCTTGCGGCGATGTTCATGGGATATGTCGCGCTGTATTCCAAGCTGGGTAAGGACTGGAACCCAAACGACGAAAGCAAGCTGAGCTTTTCTGAGAAAGTCAAAAACTCACGCTTTCTGCTGCCTGTGATCCTGCTGATCACCGTTGTCATCGGATCGATGTATCTGGGCTATGCTACCGCGACCGAAGCCGCCGCTTTCGGCGTGATTGGCGGGCTTTTGCTGGCCGCCGGTCAAGGGTCGCTGACCTGGAAGACCTTTACCGAAAGCCTGATGGGGGCCACGCGCACCAGTGCGATGATCGCCCTGATCCTTGCGGGGGCGGCCTTTTTGTCGCTGTCGATGGGGTTCACCGGCCTGCCGCGCGGACTGGCCGACCTGATCGCCGGATGGGACCTGACACGGTTCGAGCTGTTGATGGTATTGCTGGTATTCTACATCATTCTGGGATGCTTTCTGGACGGGATATCCTCGGTCGTGTTGACGATGGCCGTGGTTGAACCGATGATCCGTGACGCCGGGATCGACCTTATCTGGTTCGGCATCTTCATCGTGGTTGTTGTCGAGATGGCACAGATCACACCACCGATCGGATTCAACCTGTTCGTGATGCAGGGCATGACAAACCACGAGATGAGCTATATCGCGCGTGCAGCGATCCCGATGTTCCTGATCATGGTATTGATGGTTTTCATCCTCATCTGGTTCCCGGATCTGGCGACCTGGCTGCCGGAAAATCTGCGCCAAGGCCCGGGTGGGTAGAACAGCCTTGAACCCGTTACATCTGGCGGCGCGTCATGGCCCTCATGTACTGATCGCCGGGCTGGCGGCTGGCCTTCTGCTGCCGTCCCTGGCCGAGCCGATGCGAAACCTGCTGCCGCCACTGGTCGTGTTGTTGCTGTTCGTCACAGTCCTCAGGATGAACCCTGAAACCATTCTCGGGTCGCTGAGTGATCTGCAGAAGGTTGCATTCACGGTCATCGGGTTTCAATTCGTGATGCCGCTGATCGTGCTGGCCATCGGGTTCGCGGGCGGATGGACTGGAACGCCTGTCCTTTTGTCCCTGCTGATCATGGCGGCGGCCCCGTCCATTTCAGGCAGTCCCAATATGTGCCTGATGATGGGCCATCCGCCTGAACACGCGATGCGGCTGATGGTTGTGGGTACGGCGCTGTTGCCGCTGACCGCGTTGCCGGTATTTCTGCTCATGCCTGAACTGGGGGATATTCAATCTGTCGTGCGGGCCGGGTTGCACTTGCTGCTGACCATCGTAACTGCAACCGGTACCGCCATCGTCATACGGCGCACAGTTCTGCGCGCACCTTCACCCGCAACGCTGCTGAACCTCGAAGGGTTGGGAACGCTCACCCTGGCCGTCTTTGTCATCGGGCTGATGCCATCGGTCAGCGCCACGGCCCTGAACAATCCCGCCATTGCAACCTTCTGGATCGCGCTCGCCTGTCTGGCCAATTTCGGGGCACAAGCCGTTGCATTTCACCTGAGCCGAAACCGGCTCCCCGCAGACAAATCTACCGCGATATCGATCATCGCGGGAAACCGGAACATCGCCATTTTCTTTGTTGCCCTGCCACCTGATGTCACCGCCCCGATCATGGCATTCATCGGCGCGTATCAGATCCCGATGTACCTGACGCCCATGATCATGCGACGCCTTTACCGCAAGAACCACCTTCCCGCGTAACGGCTTCTGCGCTTCAGATCACCTAGTGGGTCTTAGGTGCAATCCCGGATCACAAAGTGCTTCGTCGTTTCCTCAATGACTTCCCAATAGCCGCGAAACCCATTCGGGATCAGAAAACTCGCCCCGTCGCGAAAATCCTGACGGTTGCCGTCTTCGTGGATCAAAGCGCAATGGCCTTTGACAATATAGCAATATTCGTCCTTGTCCGTGAACGCATGCCATTTTCCGGGCGTCGAGGTCCATGTGCCCGCAGACAACTTGCCGTCCGGACTGGTAAAATGCACCCCGATCTGGTGATGCGGATCGCCTTCGACAACGCGGTCCGGAAGATCGGCCAGGCGCCGTTCGCTGCGTGTTGCGGGCGCGCCGAAGAGATTGAGGACCTGGGGTGTCATGACATCATACCTTCCTGCTGAGCGTGTGTTTCAAAGCAGCACGACCCTCCCCTCTGCGCGTTGAGGGCTCCTTTGGTGATGCGGGGGTCGTTGCCTTCGCTGAGGGCGATTATGGGACGGGTGGCCGGAGCGTTTTGCCGCAACAGCTCGACGGGTGTCAGGGTCATG
>NZ_JBQFXM010000021.1:0-33631 GCF_056540845.1 Ruegeria sp. AL2 | reverse complement strand
TCAACCGTCTTTCCAGTCCGTCAGGCCAACCTCAGCTGCGCCGGTGAAGGGGTATTTACGGATTAGAATCCCTACCCGCAAGCGGAAAATGCACAAAAACTATAGAAAATGCAGATTTCAAAATTAATTATTTATTTTCAAATTGATAGCTGATCAATATCAAGCGGAGGCGCGCCAAAATCGTCGGAAACACAGACGGGGTTCCGCACTTTATCACCTTGTTCATAATGTAACTCACAGACTCGCTTCCGAGTCAGGCAGAATCTGCTGTGTTGGACTGGAGTGACAGGCTTGGAATCGGCAACCGGAGGGTAAGAAGGATGACGATAGCTGCCAAATAGATCAGCGGCTCGATCTGAAACCCTTTTGCCAGCATCACATAATGCAGGCCGCCCAGCAAAGCGGCCGGGTACACCAGCCAATGCAGCCTGCGCCAACACGGCCCCAGTTGGCGCACCGACCAGTTGTTGGATGTTACCGTCAGAGGCAACAGCAAAAGAAACGCCCCCATTCCAACTGTAATATAAGGACGCTTGAGAATATCCGCCCAAATCTGGCTGGGAAGCTGTACGTCCAGAACCAGCCAGACAAGGAGATGCAGGCTGACATATACAAAAGTCAGCACGCCAATGGCCCGACGGAACTTCATCAGGTTCAAGCCCACAAATCGGCGCAAGGATGTGATGGCCAGACCGGCAATCAGCAATTGTAACGCCAGTTCGCCATAGCGGTGCTCCAGCGCCTCAATCGGTTCGATCCCCAAACCGCCAGTCAGGCCAAGATAGAACAGCCAGGGCGCAGGCAGCACCCCCATCAAATAAACAGCCCATACCGGAATACGCCGGAGTGTCTGATTGATAGCTTGCATGATTCTAGTAATTCCTGGCCAGATCCATACCTTCATAAAGGCTGGCGACCTCTTCTTCATAACCGTTGAACATCAGCGTCGGTTTACGCGAGGCAAACAATCCGCCGCCGATTTCACGTTCTGAGGCTTGTGACCAGCGCGGATGATCCACGTTCGGGTTTACATTGCTATAAAACCCGTATTCTCGCGAATTGGCCATATTCCAACTGGTGGGCGGCTCTTCTTCAGCAAGCGTGATACGGACAATCGACTTGATCGATTTAAACCCGTATTTCCACGGCACGACCAGACGCAAAGGCGCGCCGTTCTGATTTGGGATCGGCTTGTTATAGATACCAGTGGCCATGATCGTAAGCGGATGCATCGCCTCATCCAGGCGCAAACCCTCGCGATAGGGCCATTCCAGAATTGGATAGCGTGTTCCCGGCATCTCATCCGGGCGGTGGGCCGTTTCGAACGCCACGTATTTCGCGCCCTCTTTAATCCCTGCCATGTTCAGAAGATCGGCCAATTCGAACCCGTTCCATGGAATGACCATCGACCAGGCTTCAACGCAACGGAAGCGATAGATGCGTTCTTCGATCGTCATCTCGGACAGGATGTCCTTGAAATCATACTCACCGGGACGATCGACCAGACCGTCAATCTTGACGCTCCAGGGTTCGGTCACCAGCGTATGTGCATATTTCGCCGGATCATCTTTTCCGGTCCCGAACTCATAGTAGTTGTTGTAACTCGTGATCTCTTCCCACGTGTTCGGCTCCAGCGCATCCTGCGCCGCAGCTGGTCGACCCATTGCCGCCAAACCAACACCCGCCATCCCGGCCATGACCTGCCGCCGGTTCAGGAACGCCGCCCGTGGGGTGACGTAGGCATGTGTCAATGTATTGGTCCAGCGATGCGCCATCTGGGTCTCCGTCATATTCGTTTGTCATTACAGATTTAGGGTGCTGATAGCACAGACCCATGGAAACAGGCGTCACGTTTGAGCGACGTGATTGTAACGTTCCGGTTGGCGACAGGCCCAGACAGGCGGACTGTGCCGCGCTTTGCCCGTTTTTGACGGTCGTCACGACCTGAGCCAACTCGCGGTGCTCGAACATTACGCCGGGCATATACGTTTTACTCAGAGCTGGCTCTGAAAGGAGAATTACAGCCGGGTAGCCTGCCTGCAGTCTTTACAACTGCGGGTCCAAAACTGCACTCTGTCCGACAGGCACCATACGCGATCAACAGTGTGGCGGGCCTGTTTTTGCAGCCGCGTGGCCGCAATGGGAGGACAAAAATGTGTGATATCTGTGTAATGAACGCCGTAAAAGACAGGATGCTGTCCCGGCGCGGGTTCTTCAAAGCTGCTGCGGCATCGGGTGTTGCGGCTGCCGCAACCGGAGCAATGGCACCGGCCGCACTGGCCGCGGGGCATGGCGGTGTCCAAGACATGACCCACACGCTCAGCCCGGAGTTCCCGACCTGGGGCGGAGAGCCGGGCATCTCGGCTGAACAGGCATTCAATTTCGCGGAACACGGATTCAATCTGTTCAATTTGTCGATTAATGAGCATACGGGCACGCATATAGATGCCCCACTGCACTTTTCTGCGGATGGAGCTTCAGTCGATGAAATCCCGGTCTCAGATCTGGTTGCACCACTTTGCGTGGTCGATATCGCAGCCCGCGCAGCAGAAGACGCCGATACGCGTTTAACCCCTGATGACCTGAAAGCCTGGATAGCCACCAACGGTGACATCCCCGACGGGGCCTGCGTCGCCATGCACTCGGGATGGGCAGGCAAAACCGCTACGGATAAGTTCCGCAATTTCGACGGCGAAGCGCAGCATTACCCAGGCTTTCACGTTGAAGCTGCGCAGATGCTGATGGAGGAAACCGGGGCGCGGTCAATTGCCGTTGACACCTTGTCACTGGATCACGGCATGTCTGCGGATTTCGCCACCCATTATGCCTGGTTGCCTTCTGGCCGGTTCGGGATCGAATGCCTGGCCAATCTGGACCGGGTACCCGCGACGGGCGCGACACTTGTTATTGGCGCACCGAAACACGCTGGCGGCACCGGAGGTCCGGCGCGGATACTTGCGCTGATCTGACCTAACTGACGTACGGCGAAACTGGCCCGCTTTCTTCAGTGGGCCAGTTTCCTTCTGCGCATTCCATGAGTGGTAGGCACTGAGAGAAAGCCAGCCAATGGGCAAGACCAAATCTGATACCACACGGCGCTATGATACCGCTGCACCAAAATGGCGGGATAAGATGCGTGCTCTTGGTTATTACGATGCGTATCTTGGTTTTCTGTCAGCAAGTCAGCTCGCGCCAGAGCATAACAATCGGGTTGTTGATATCGGTGCCGGAACCGCCTCGTTTGCAGAAGCCTGGGTCGCTGTTCATGGGTCACCCGTCGAAGTAACCCTTCTCGAACCCAGTCAAGCCATGTTGAAACAGGGTCAAAGCGCGTTACAGGCGCGGGGTGTCGAGCCAAGACTTGTGCAGGGCTTTTTAGGGTCTGTCGTTCTGGAACCCGCTGATGTGGCACTGGCTGCGCATGTCATCGAACATTGCCCCGATCCGTTGCGCGCACTTGAGCAGATTCACGATTTGATGCGCCCTAGTGGTCGTTTGTATCTGGTGGTGTCAAAGCCGCATTGGTGCAATGCAATCATCTGGCTGCAATGGCGCCATCGCACATTCGGCAGAGAAGAAATTCTGGGACTATTGCACAAAGCTGGCTTCGAATGCGAAGGTGAGCACTCATTTCCCGCAGGCCCACCATCCCGGACAAGCCGGGGAATTTTGGCGCGTCGGAGAACGTAGATTCAGACAAAAAAGACCCGCCAATACAGCGGGTCTTCCGTTTGTGCCTAAGTCAATGCACCACTGCATCATCCGGGCGGGGCCGTTCCGACGTCCCTAACCGGTCACCGATGATCAAGCCATCAGCCCCGGCGGTGACCGGAACGACCTCACCATCCTTGATATCACCAGCCAGCAGCGCTTCGGCCAGCGGGTTCTGCAGGGCGCGCTGAATCACGCGTTTCAGCGGGCGGGCTCCGAAGACAGGGTCATAGCCTTCGTTGGCCAGCCATTCCTTGGCGCCATCGTCCAGGGCCAGCTCGATCTTGCGGGCCGCCAGGCGTTTTTGCAGACGCGCCATCTGGATATCGACGATGCCATCCATATCGGCCCGCTTGAGCCGGTCAAAGATGATTGTTTCGTCCAGACGGTTCAGGAACTCGGGCCGGAAATGTGCCCGCACCGCATCCATCACGTCACGGCGGGCCTGCGCGCTGTCCGCGCCATCGGGCAACTGGCTGAGCGCCTGAGAGCCGAGGTTCGACGTCAGAATGATCAGCGTCTGCTTGAAGTCCACGGTGCGGCCCTGACCATCGGTCAGCACACCGTCATCCAGAACCTGCAACAGCACGTTGAACACATCCGGGTGGGCCTTTTCGACCTCGTCAAACAGCACGACCTGATAGGGCCTGCGCCGCACGGCTTCGGTCAGCACACCGCCTTCGTCATAACCGACATAGCCCGGAGGGGCACCGATCAGACGGGCAACCGCGTGTTTCTCCATAAACTCGGACATGTCGATGCGCACCATCGCGTTGTCGTCGTCGAACAGGAAGTTCGCCACGGCCTTGGTCAGCTCGGTCTTACCCACGCCGGTCGGTCCGAGGAACAGGAACGATCCCAGTGGGCGGCCTTCGTCATTCAGACCCGCTCGCGCACGGCGCACGGCGTTGGCGACAGCAGTCACCGCTGCATCCTGACCAATCACGCGGGAATGCAGAGCGTCTTCCATCCGCAACAGCTTCTCGCGCTCACCTTCCAGCATTTTCGAGGTCGGGATACCGGTCCAGCGTTCCACGACAGAAGCAATCTGTTCAGGGCGCACCGTTTCCTCGGCCATCATACCATTGCTTTCGGCGTTCTCGGCCTCGGTCAGCTTTTTCTCAAGCTCGGGGATGACGCCATAGGACAGTTCCCCCGCTTTGGCGAGGTTGCCTTCACGCTTGGCGATCTCAAGATCAGCGCGCGCCTTGTCGAGCTGTTCCTTCAGGTCACGGGCACCCGCCAGCTTGTCGCGTTCGGCCTGCCATTGCGCTGTCATCTCGGCGGATCGTTCCTGCAAATCGGCCAGGTCCTTTTGCAAGGTTTCTAGACGATCTTTCGAGGCCGCGTCATCTTCAAGCTTCAGTGCCTCTTCCTCGATCTGCATCTGGAGGATGTTCCGGTCGAGTTGATCGAGTTCTTCGGGCTTGCTGTCGACCTCCATCCGCAAACGCGATGCGGCCTCGTCGACAAGGTCGATCGCTTTGTCGGGCAGAAAGCGGTCAGTGATATAGCGGTGCGACAGGGTCGCCGCTGAAACAAGCGCTGAATCCGAGATGCGCACACCGTGGTGCAGTTCGTACTTTTCCTTGATGCCGCGCAGGATGCTGATCGTATCTTCGACCGTCGGCTCCTGTACCATTACAGGCTGGAACCGGCGCGCAAGGGCTGCGTCTTTTTCCACGTATTTGCGGTACTCGTCCAGCGTGGTCGCACCGATACAATGCAGCTCGCCGCGGGCAAGCGCAGGCTTGATCAGGTTGGCCGCATCCATTGCACCATCAGATTTCCCGGCACCGACCAGCGTATGCATTTCGTCGATGAACAGGATGATTTCACCCGCAGCTTCAGTCACCTCGGTCAGAACGGCCTTGAGGCGTTCTTCGAACTCACCGCGGTATTTCGCGCCAGCAATCAGAGCACCCATGTCAAGCGCCAGCAGCTTCTTGTCCTTCAACGATTCCGGCACGTCTCCGTTGATGATACGCAGGGCCATGCCCTCGGCAATCGCGGTCTTACCGACGCCAGGTTCACCAATCAGAACTGGGTTGTTCTTGGTGCGACGCGACAGAACCTGCATCGAGCGGCGGATTTCTTCATCCCGACCGATGATCGGATCAATTTTGCCTTCGGCTGCAGCCTCGGTCAGGTCACGCGCGTACTTCTTGAGCGCGTCATAGCCTTCTTCCGCCGACGCGCTGTCAGCGGTGCGACCCTTGCGGATGTCGTTAATCGCTTCGTTCAGTTTTTGCGCTGATACGGCTCCGGCGTCCAATGCATCCTTGGCCTTGGACTTCACCATGCACAGCGCCATCAGAACACGTTCAACCGGCACGAAACTGTCGCCTGCCTTTGAGGCTATCTTTGCGGCCTCGTCCAGGACTTTGACAGTCTGGCCATCCATGTAAATCTGGCTCGCGTCACCGCTGACCTTGGGGATTTTCCCCATCGCAGTGTCCAGCGCCTCAACCACGCGGCTCGGCGCGCCGCCCGCGCGTGTGATCAGGTTGCTGGCCAACCCCTGATCGTCATCCATCAGTGCTTTGAGTATATGCGTGGGCTCCAGCCTCTGGTGCCCCTCGCGCAGCGCAATGGTCTGCGCAGCCTGCACGAATCCCCGTGCCCGCTCGGTGAACTTGTTCAAGTCCATGATATTCTCCTTTTCCAAGCGCCCCGTTTTGACATGCCCGCCTGGCAGCACACATCGGTCGAAGCCTCACATTCAATCTGGGAAATATCTTTGGTGGTTCAAGAGGCTAAAACACAGAAATCGACCTATTCACGCTGGATGGTATAGACTGTATAACCACCAGTCTCGGCGACCTGAACGGCACCCAGATCATTCACCAAAGTTTGGGCTGCCGCACTTCCCGTCGGGCAAGAGACCAGATCTGCGGTATGGTCCAGGAAATTGCCGGTAAACGCCGTTTCACCAGTAAGTTGACACCAATCACCCTCAGACCTGTAACCACCAACCAAACGCAAATCGTCATTGGTCGGCACTGGTGCAGCCCCTGTGTCCGGTGTTTCGGGTGGCGTGTCATTACACGCGGCCAGTGCAATCAACGCGCCCAGCAGAACCAGCTTATTCATTTTTTACCCCTTATTTTGAATTCAAGTTATCAATACAGAGCACGATAACACGAATTGAAGCTGCCTGCGCGGCTTAGCAGATGGACAGAGCGGCCCGAAGCCGCTAGGACGCAGACGTTTGCCAAAAAGGAGCGCCCCCATGTCAGATGACCGCCTGATCGTAGCCCTTGATGTTCCCAACGCTCTGCAGGGGTTGGCCATGGCTGAACGTTTGGGGGACAGCGTTTCTTTCTACAAAATCGGGCTGGGTATGCTGACCGGTGGCGGGTTGGCATTGGCCAACGAGCTGAAACAGGACCACGGCAAGCGCATCTTCCTGGACATGAAATTGTTCGACATTGGCAATACTGTAGAAAATGCCGTTCGGGGGTTGGCGCAATTCGATCTGGATTTTCTGACCGTGCATGGTGACCCTCATGTGGTGCGCGCTGCCAAAGAAGGTGCTGCGGGTAAAGACCTGAAGATCCTCGCCGTGACCATCCTGACCTCGCTGAACCGCGACGATTTGGACGCAAGTCTTCTGAAATCCGGCGATGTGCAGGACTTGGTTGTCGAACGCGCGGCCAAAGCCTTTGAAGCCGGAGCTGATGGCGTTATCGCCAGCCCGCAGGAAGCCGCCCTGATCCGTGCTCTGCCACAGGCTGAAGGGCGTCTGATTGTAACCCCTGGTGTGCGCCCGGCTGGCGCAGCGCTTGGTGATCAGAAACGTGTAGCCACCCCGGCAAGCGCCATTCAGGATGGCGCAGATCACATCGTTGTTGGCCGCCCGATTTATCAGGCAAAAGACCCAAAGGCCGCTGCTGAGGCCGTTCTTTCCGAATTAAATTCTCTCAAGGTGTGCTAAGACCACCTGGTCATTTCAGGTGGGTTTTGCGTTGGATTTTCCGCGCAACAAGTTGACCTAAGGTCACTTTTTGACGAAACCGCGCCAAATCGTCTCTGTGCCAGAAAACACACATTCAAAACCCGAGTTTTCTCGGCACAACCTTCATCCTATCGAAACTAATGATTTTCAGCGATTCTGAAGGGGAAATACTCCCCTACGAACCGCTTCTTCCTGAGGTTCGTTACTTCCCCCCGCGATGTGCGGGGGGTCTTCTTTTCAAATCTTCCCATGCCAGCAGGGCCTTTGATCCAGGATCACAGGTGATATAAAGAACTTCCAAGCCAACTGCGGAACGCATGAGGACGCAGATGCCCGGTCTTTGCCGAGATTGCCTGACCACATTGTCAAACGAACAACGCTGTACTGCCTGTGGCAGTCCGCGGGTAAAGACTCACTCGGAACTGTTTGACCTGTCGATTGCCCATATGGATTGTGACGCCTTCTATGCCTCGGTGGAGAAACGTGACAACCCTGAACTGGCGGACAAACCGGTTATCATTGGCGGCGGCAAGCGCGGCGTTGTTTCAACTGCCTGCTACGTTGCCCGTATTCGCGGTGTCCGGTCGGCCATGCCCATGTTCAAGGCGTTGCAACTCTGCCCCGAAGCCGTCGTGATCAAGCCGCGCATGTCCGTCTACGCCCAGGTGTCGCGCGACATCCGCGCCATGATGGATGAATTGACACCCGTGGTCGAACCCCTGTCGCTGGACGAAGCCTTCATGGACCTGTCGGGAACCGAACGTTTGCATGGCGCGCCTCCGGCCGTCATGCTGGCGCGTCTGGTCAAGCGCATGAAGGATGAAATCGGTGTCACCGGCTCAATCGGGTTAAGTCACAACAAGTTTTTGGCCAAGGTCGCATCGGACCTCGACAAACCGCGCGGGTTTTCAGTCATCGGCAAGGCGGAAACGGCAGAGTTTCTGAACGACAAACCCGTACGGTTGATCTGGGGTATTGGCCCGGCTGCGCAGGAAGCGCTGGACCAGGCCGGGATCAGAACTTTCAGTGATTTGCTGCGTTGGGATCAGGAAGGGCTGACCGCGCGGTTCGGTTCGATGGGATATCGCCTGTGGCACTTGGCCCGGGGTCAGGACAAGCGACGCGTATCAGCGCATGAGCCGATGAAATCCATCAGCAACGAGACGACATTTTTTGAAGACACGTCGAGCCTTGATATTCTGGACGGCCATTTGTGGCGCATGGCCTTGAAAGTGTCGGACCGCGCCAAGGCAAAGGATCTGGCAGGTCGGGTTGTCACGTTGAAACTGAAGAAAGCCAATCACAAGATCCTGACGCGGCGCGTGTCCTTGCGGGATGCGACACAGATTGCCGACCGGATTTACCGCACGGCCCGGGGCCTGTTCGATCAGGTTGGCGATCAGGGGCCGTATCGGTTGTTGGGCTGTGGTTTGTCTGACCTTTGCCCGGCGGATCAGGCGGATATTTCCGGCGACCTGCTGGATCCGGATGCTGCCCGCAGATCAAAGGCCGAACGGGCCACGGACGAGATTCGCCAGCGGTTCGGGGCCGAAGCAATCATGAAGGGCCGTGCGCTGCGCTGATATTATTCCGCCGCCAGACGCTCTGGGCTCGCACCCAGGCTGGAAATCTCCCGGACCACCTGCCTGAGCAGCTTCGAGAACGCCATGAAATTGGCATTGGGCGCGATTTTTTCTTCGTCCATGTACAAAGCGCGATCGATCTCGATCTGAACAGCGTGCTGCTGGCGACCGGGACGACCATAGGTTTGTGTCACATATGCCCCGGCAAAAGGCGCATTGCGTGCCACGTTGAGACCCGCTGCCGCAAAAGCCGCTTCAATGAGGTCCACAACCTCAGAGGATGCGGACGCGCCAAACCGGTCGCCCAACACGATCTCGGGCCGCCTTCCGCGCGCAGTGCCTGCCATGGCCACCGCCTCGTGCGGCATCGAGTGGCAGTCCACCAGAATTGCCTGTCCGAACATCTCGTGTGATTCGGCCAGCAGGGATTTCAACCGCGCATGATAAGGGCGCCAATAAGTGTCGATGCGCAGCCGCGCTTCGTCCATGGTGAGTTTGCCGCGATAAATTGCCCGACCGTTGGCTACCACGCGGGGAATCACCCCGAGCCCTGACGCGACCCTTGGATTATGCCCGAGCCTGCGGGCACCGCTGATCAAGGCCGGGTCAAGTTCATCCAGACTGCGGTTCAAATCCAGATAGGCGCGTGGCATGGCCGCCTTGATCAAAGGGGCACCGTTTTCCGCGGCGGGCGCGAACAACTGATCAACAAAAGCGTCTTCCGAGGATCGAATCACGCTCCGATTCAATACGGACCGGCTCAGAAAAGCCTCAGGATACTCCCGCCCGCTGTGTGGAGATGAAAAAACCACGCACGAGGTGCGGTTTTCGGGCATATCCAATACATAGGCTGCGCTTTGCATGATCCCTCCGTGTTCGTAATCAACATAGACCGGAAAAATTGTTCTTCCAAACCCCTTGAACCCATTTGCGACTCCTTTTATAGACCCGCTACCGGCGCGGGGATCCGCGCCCCATTTCGTTATGGGGCAAGGCACGCAAAGGGAAAGTGGGCGGTTAGCTCAGCGGTAGAGCACTTCGTTGACATCGAAGGGGTCACAAGTTCGATCCTTGTACCGCCCACCATGATTTCACTGTTCCGGTTTTCCGGGACACCCGAGTAACCCAGGCGCTGGCCACGTCCTTGATGAAGGCGCCGCAGATTGGAGACAGACCATGAAGGTCAGGAACTCGCTCCGCTCGCTCAAGAACCGGCACCGTGACTGCCGGATTGTGCGTCGCAAAGGCCGCGTCTACGTGATCAACAAGACGCAGCGCAAGTTCAAAGCGCGTCAGGGCTAAGAACTGCACATCACTGCTTAAAGAAACCGCACCTTCGGGTGCGGTTTTTTTTGTTCCGCGATACACTGGTCGAAGGTTTGGTTGTTTTCAGGAAATTCGACAGTACGGTCGCGACCTTTTGACCGAGTAAATCAGTCGGATTTACTTGCATCCCGCCCAGAATCATATAATTGAGAAAATCAGTCGGATTAATGACCGGCCCGAAATTCAATTGTTGAGGCACACTATGCTGAAATCCACGACCTGCCTGGCCGCCGCGCTGTCGGCTCTGATCGCAACATCTGCCGCCGCCGAAGGCGAGCTGAACCTTTATTCGTCGCGCCACTATGACACCGACGAACGGCTGTATACCGACTTTGAAGACGCAACTGGCATCAAGATTAACAGGATCGAAGGCAAAGCGGATGAACTGATTGCCCGGATGGAAGCGGAAGGCGCAAACTCACCTGCCGACGTGATGCTGACCGTGGACACGTCGCGCCTGGCACGAGCCAAGAACGCAGGTATCCTGCAATCGATCGACAGCGCAAAACTGGAAGAGCGCATTCCAGCCAACCTGCAGGACAGCGACAATCAGTGGTTTGGTTTCTCGCAACGCGGTCGGATCATCTTTTTCGACAAGGAAAACGTGACCAACCCGCCGGCCACCTACGCTGATCTGGCCAAACCGGAATACAAGGGAATGGTTTGTATCCGGTCTTCGACCAACACCTACAACCAGACCCTGCTGGCGTCGATCATCACACACGAAGGCACTGAGGCCGCCAAGTCCTGGGCCGAGGGTGTTGTCGCCAACATGGCGCGTGACCCGCAGGGCGGTGACACCGACCAGTTGCGCGGCATCGTTTCGGGCGAGTGTGAAATCGCGGTTTCGAACACCTACTATTTCGCGCGTTCCATTCGCACAGACGTCAAAGGCTTGTCCTCAGACCGCGACATGATCGACTGGGTCTTCCCGAACCAGGACAGCTATGGCGCGCATATGAATCTATCCGGTGGTGGGGTCGCCGCGCACGCACCCAACAAGGAAAACGCGATCCTGTTCCTTGAGTATCTGGCCAGCGATCAGGCGCAGAAATACTTCTCGGCGGGCAATGACGAGTTCCCGGCTGTTCCAAATGTCGAACTGGCCGAGTCGGTCAAGGCGCTGGGTGAATTCAAGGCCGACGACGTGAACCTTTCAGACGTTGCAAAGAACATCCCCGAAGCGCAGAAGATCTTTAACGAAGTTGGCTGGAAGTAATCTTTCTTAGCGCTGACTTATTGAAAAGGATGCGGATTGTTCGCATCCTTTTTCGTTGATATGTGATATTTGTTAGTGTACTTTCTCATATATGAGAAATTTTTTCACGATGGTGTAATGCCTGACACCCTGTCAAACCGCCTTGCCAATCGCCTGAGCGAGCTGCGCCGCGGGCGCGGTTGGTCTTTGGATTACCTTGCCGAACGCAGCAGGATCAGCCGCGCCACCTTGTCCCGTATGGAAAAAGGGGATGTCAGCCCAACAGCCGACAACCTAGGCCGTCTGTGTGCTGCATACGATCTGCCGATCTCACGCCTGCTGATGATGGTTGAAGACAGCTTTGACCCCAAGGTTCCATTCGAACACCAGACCGAGTGGCGCGACCCTGAAACCGGCTTCACCCGCCGTGCTGTTTCACCACCCGCAAATGGATTGAACGCCGAGGTTCTGGAATGTCACCTTCCCCGGGACAGGGTCATTACCTACGAAGTGCCAACTAAATCGGGGCAAGAGCATCATCTGATCTTAGTGGACGGAGCGCTTACCCTGACGGTCGATGGAACACCCCACGCGCTGAACGCCGGAGATTGCCTGCGCTATCATCTGTCAGGACCGACCCGGTTTGAAACAGGGGCGTCGCGTGGCGCACGTTACCTGCTGGTGCTTATATGATCACGCGCCTGACCGATAACGATTTTGACGCGGCGCTGGACGACCTGGCAGAAATCCTGCATGCCTGTGTTCACGATGGGGCCAGCATAGGTTTCATACTTCCGTTTACCCTGAATGATGCGCGTGCGTACTGGCAACAATACGTACAGCCCGGTCTTAGGTCAGGTAAACTGGACTTGTTCGTTTCGAATGACGGTCCCCGCATTGCAGGCACCGTCCAACTGATCCCGGCGGCAATGCCCAACCAACCCCACCGCGCCGACGTGGCGAAACTTCTGGTCCACCCCAACGCCAGACGGCGGGGGTTAGGCCGATCCCTGATGAATGCGCTTGTTCTTCGGGCGCGAGAGGTGGGGCGCACGGTGCTAGTACTTGATACGCGCAGCACCGATCCCTCGCGGCTGCTTTATCAAAGCCTCGGGTTTCAGATCGCGGGGGAAATACCGAATTACTGCCGGAACCCATTTGAACCAAAATTCGAGCCCACAACCTATATGTACAAAAACCTTGACCCTTGAAAAGACGCAGCCCCCGCTACTGGGCGGCGGTTACCTTTTCGGGAAACTTGTTCGGCAACAGCCCGAGGCGGCGCGCACGACGAACATCTGCCAGCAGGTCCCGTTCGGCGGCCTCAAACAACTCTTCAGGGTCATCCAGAACAAAATACCCCATCTGGTGCATGTCGATCCGGTAGGGTGTTCGCAGAATCGTAAGAACGTCAAATGGGTCACGATCGGGTATGTCGCTGGTCACGGCATAGACCAGTTCTGTCGGCGACGACGCCAACCCTGAACCCAGCGCCTTGATCTGACCGTTCTGGCGGCGCAGGCCAAACTCGATCGAAAACCAGTAGAGCCTGATCAACCAGGCATAATCCGCGTCATCTGCCTGCTTTCCGGCTAGCCCGATGGCGTGGCTGAACGCGGCAAAACGCGGATCACTTAACAACGGTGTATGTCCGAATATCTCATGAAAAATATCCGGCTCTTCGATATAGTCGAAATCTTCCCGGGAGCGGATGAAAGAGGCGGCCGGAAAAACCCGATCCGCCAGCATCCCGAAAAACGTCTTGAATCCGATCAGCGCCGGAACCGGCTGCACCCGCCAACCGGTCAGGTCCAGCAACCGTTTAGAAATATCTGCACAAGAAGGCACTTTTGTCTTCGGTAGGTCCAGCCGCGCCAAACCGCTTAGGTATTCCGGCGCCATATAGCGCCGTACGTTTTCTTCCTGTGCCGCGTAAAGATCAGCCCAGACCGCATTCTCTTCGTCTGTGTAGGTAATGTGGCCATATTCATCCGCGAGTTTGGCGACATATTTGGTCGATTTGGGCATCAGCATCCTCCTGCATGAGATCAGGATACCTCAACTCTCATGGAGAATTTGTTTTGATATTCTGTGCATCGTCCGTATTATGAACGAAACGTTCCGAGATACTGCCATTTGCGGGCCAAATGCTTCACCCTGCCGACATTGATATTTTGCGAGAGCTTCAGGCCAGTGGACGCCTGTCCATGCAGGAACTGGCCGACCGGACCGGGTTGTCGGCTTCGCAATGTTGGCGCCGCGTCCGTGACCTTGAATCGTCCGGGGTGGTTTCAGGGTATCGCGCGCAGGTTTCTGCCAAGGCAGTCGGCCTGAATGCCATTGCCTATGTCCACGTCGCGCTGAAGGACCATCAGGAGAACAGCATCTCGGCGTTTCTTCGTCTGGTCGAGACCGAGCCGCAAATCGTCGAGTGCGCCTCGATCACCGGGGATCACGACTTTATCCTGAAGGTTTACGCCAAATCCCCTGAGGATCTTGAGGTCTTCATCATGCAGCGCCTGTTGAAATCAGGGCTGGTCCGCGACACCCGCAGCAACTTTGTGCTTCGCCAGACCAAGACCCGCGGCCCTTTACCCATTCTTTGACAGGGTCCACCAAAACGGAACCTGAGCGGCTCTGTTAGCGGCATAACCCATCCTTTCTAAGACGTGGTGTTGAAGGGCGGGGTGTGTCACTCAGTTGGAAAAGCCCGGCCACCATTTATTGGCGGCCGGGCTTACAAGGATCAAAACGTCTTCAGAAGTGAGCCGATTTCGCGGTCGCGGGCTTTTCCATCGGCGGCGCGAACTTAGTCAAATCGATCCCCTTTACCGCCGACTTGTATTCCTCGGCGGTTGGGGTCCGGCCCAATATAGCCGAGAGCACGACAACCGGTGTCGACGCAAGCAGGGACTCACCCTTTTTCTCATCGGAGTCTTCAACGACACGACCCTGGAAAAGGCGCGTGGATGTCGCCAGAACGGTATCGCCTTTTGCAGCCTTTTCTTGGTTCCCCATGCAAAGGTTACAGCCGGGCCGCTCAAGGTACAGGATATTTTCGTATTCCGTGCGTGCCTTGTTTTTCGGAAACAGATCGTCGAATTCAAAGCCCGAGTATTTCTGAAGAATGCTCCACTCGCCTTCTTCTTTCAGCTCATCGATGATGTTGTAGGTCGGTGCTGCGACAACCAGCGGGGCCTTGAATTCGACAGTGCCCTGTTCCTCTTCAAGGTTCTTAAGCATCTGCGAGACGATAATCAGATCGCCCTTGTGCACCATGCACGACCCGACAAAGCCCAGATCGACCTTCTTTTCACCCTTGTAGTAGGAAACCGGGCGGATAGTGTCGTGGGTGTAACGCTTTGATACGTCAGCGTTGTTCACATCCGGGTCGGCTATCATCGGTTCGTCGATCTCATCCAGATCAACGACGAGCTCGGCAAAATACTTGGCGTTTTCATCGGGTTTCAGGGCCGGCTTTTCACCCGACCTGATCTCCGCGATCCGCGCATTCGCCTTGTCGATCAGACCTTGCAGCGTCTGGGCTTCGTTTTCCATACCCTTGTCGATCATGATCTGGATGCGGCCTTTGGCGATTTCCAGAGATTCAATCAGCGTGTCATCTTCGGAAATACAGATCGAAGCCTTGGCCTTCATCTCGGCCGTCCAGTCGGTGAAGGTGAACGCCTGATCCGCCAGCAAGGTGCCGATATGAACTTCGATGATCCGGCCCTGGAAGACGTTGTCACCGAATGTCTTCAACATCTGCGACTGGGTGGCGTGAACCACGTCGCGGAAATCCATATAGTCTGCCATCTGGCCCTTGAAGGTCACCTTCACCGATTCAGGGATCGGCATCGTGGCTTCACCGGTGGCCAGCGCCAGCGCAACGGTGCCCGAATCCGCTCCAAACGCTACGCCCTTGGACATGCGGGTGTGCGAGTCGCCGCCAATGATGATGGCCCAGTCATCCACGGTGATGTCGTTCAGCACCTTGTGGATTACGTCTGTCATCGAATGGTAAACACCCTTGGGATCACGCGCAGTGATCAGGCCAAAGCTGTTCATGAACTTCATCAGTTTGGGTATGTTCGCCTGCGCCTTTGCGTCCCAAACTGACGCTGTGTGGCACCCGGACTGATATGCGCCATCAACGATGGGCGAGATCACGGTTGCCGCCATGGCTTCCAGCTCCTGCGCCGTCATCAGGCCGGTGGTGTCTTGCGACCCAACGATATTGACCTTCACCCGAGCATCCGAGCCCGCGTGCAGAACCTTTCCGTCAGCCACGCCAACCGCGTTTTTGTTGAAGATCTTCTCGACAGCTGTCAGGCCCTGACCCTCGTGCGAGATTTCCTTGGACGGAGCAAATGCAGATTCCAGCGCAACGCCAAGGGTTTCGGCCGCAAAGGTCTGCAGCTTCTTGCCAAAGACAATAGCGTAAGAGCCGCCAGCCTTGATGAATTCGACCTTTTGCGGCGTGAAGGACGACGATACATCGACAAGCTCTTTATCGCCTGCTTCGTTGTAAAGCTTCTTGTCCTTTGTGTTGATGGTCAGAACGGTTCCGGTCTCGACCGAGTATTTCTGTTCAAGGACAGGACTTTCGTCGTTGTTCAGGATCGGGTTGCCGTCGTCATCCAGCTTTTTGACCCAGTTCTTCAGGTCAATGCCGATACCTCCGGTCACGCCAACGGTGGTCAGAAAGATCGGTGAGATTCCGTTTGTTCCCGCGACAACTGGTGCGATGTTCACAAAGGGAACATAAGGGCTGGCTTGCGTTCCGGTCCACAAGGCGACGTTGTTGACGCCGGACATGCGCGACGACCCGACGCCCATTGTCCCTTTTTCGGCGACCAGCATGACACGTTTGTCCGGGTGTTGTTTCTGCAAATCCTGAATCTCGGCCTGTGCCGCCGGTGTGATCATGCATTTTCCATGCAGTTCCCGATCCGCACGAGAATGCGCCTGATTACCGGGCGACAGAAGGTCGGTGGAAATGTCTCCTTCGGCCGCGACATAGGTCACAACCTTGATTTCCTCTTCGATGTCAGGCAGCCGGGTAAAGAACTCGGCCTTGGCATAGCTTTCCAGAATGTCCTTTGCGATCGCGTTTCCGGCCTCAAAAGCAGACTTGAGGCGCTGGGTATCCGCATCATACAGGAACACCTGCGTTTTCAGCACCTCTGCCGCCTGACTTGCGATCGACGCATCATCGCCCAGCGCCAGATCCAGCAGAACCTCGACCGAGGGGCCGCCTTTCATATGTGACAACAACTCGAACGCGAAGGCCTGCGAGATTTCTTCGACCGAGGCTTCACCCAGTATGATCTCTTTCAGGAACCGCGCCTTTTCACCAGCTGCGCTGGTTGTACCCGGCAGCGTGTTATAGATGAAATAGGACAAAGACTCGGCGCGGTGAACGTTGTCCACATCTTTGATTTGTTCAATGACTTCCTGAAGCAGCGCACCGTCTTCAATGGGTTTGGGGTGCAAACCTTGCTCTTTGCGCGTCTCGATCTCGTTCAGGTATTCTGTATATAGGCTCATGACGGTTCCGACCATTTAGCTGGTGCGCTGGCAGGTAATAAACCAGCGCCTTAATTTTGTATGCCGCGGTATACTAAATGCTCACAACTTGCAAGACACTCTCCTGCGACCCTGTGTCCTGATCGAGGATGTATCTGTCGAAATACCTGTCCGTCATGCGTGATTTGTCTGTCGCGGCCAATTGGTATCAGCACACTGGTACCCTAGCCCCCAGTGGCGGAAATCAGTTCCTTGGCCAGTGGCAAGGGTGAGTAACCCAGCCGAGACGGTGCCAATCCCAATCGCAAAATCACCATATCATGAGAGGGGAAGATTCCAATGGACTGTCCATCATGCCCCCGCAACCAGACCGCATCTTCAAAAGGTGGCACATCTCCGGGTGCTTCCAGCCAAAGGTGGCCCTTGGCATATTTGCCATCCGAAGCCGCTTATCGCTGACTCATGCCCTCGGCACACGGCAAACGAACTTTACGATACAAATCCACGGTGAAGATCCTCCCTCCCTCCGTCAAAAGAAAGGGCAAAGCTGGACGACTTATTCGCCGCCCGCAGCAGGGTCATCCCGCCGCTACTGTGGCAGGCTTTCTCACCGCCGTTCTCATGGTCGTCCGCCTCAGTGGAGCTGAACCTGTAGGTCGCTGCCTGTGCTCGCAGGAAGTGATCATATGCTCCTAGCATATACGGGCGCTTGTGGGCAGAACGAGATCGATCTTAACCTGTCTTATGCTTGGTGCAATTGAAGCTACAACGTTCTCAGAAATTTGACCCTGGAGGTCAAAAACATCGTCGCGCTTGCCATCGTATCGATCCGCCCAGACATGCGATCCGGTTTGCGCGCCAATCAGCTTTCCAGTCACACCCAACCGGTTACCAACTCCACAATCAGAACCCTCCAGCACGTAGCGGACACCAAGTTCACGGCCTATACGACGCACATCAACAGAAAGCCCTTTGTAAGAAAAAGAAGAGTTTTGGGCGACTACGAATGTCCAGGGCACTCTGGACAAGCTGGTAATAATGTCTTCGGTAATACCTTCTGCGAAATAGTCCTGCTCTGCGTCAGACGGCAGATTTTCAAACGCAATACGGCCACGGGAGGTTTGTCAGGGCGAGATTGAGCTGCTGGGCGCGTGGTGACGAATGAAGTCTGAACAGAGTAGGCTGTCACAGTGCGCGCGATATTCTTCAAGTATTGCGATCCTATTTCTGCGAACGCAATATCCACCTTACCTATGACGTCTTCGTATACCCCCATTGAAACGATAATGCCTACGGGAGGAGCCAGACCTTCCAGCCGGGCCGCGATGTTGACGCCGTCACCAAGAACATCACCGTTGTCATCAAAAACATCACCCGCGTGAATTCCCATACGAAATTGAACCTCCGGGATTTGCCCGCGTGCCGCGTTCCGCTCAACCATCTGACGCTGCATCGTTTCCGCACACGCCACCGCATCCAAAACCGAAGAAAACTATGCAAAAAACCGTCACCGGTCTTTTTGAACAGGCGCCCGCCATTCAATCCGATATACGGCTCCAGCGCTCTAAAGTGACCCTTGTTAGCGTGCAAAGCGGCTTGCTCGTCAGTACTGACAGCGCGCTATAGTCAACAATGTCAGCTGCGAGTATTGCCGCTAGGTGTCGTTCCAAACAAAAACCCTCCCGCGCATCCATTTTAAAGAAGTGTCACAAGGATATTAGGGGCTTCTCGTACAAATCGCTTAGGCTACGTCTCGAAAGTCGGCCGCACGATAAGGCACAATCAGTTCAGAAATCGGCGCCAGGATACCGCGTTTGCGAAGTGGGTCTACACTCATGTCGAGTAGGAGTTCATCGTGATAGTGGAACATGTGAAGCAGAAGTGTGGCGGAACGTCCCGGCCCTTCTGGCATCCATGATTGTTTCCAGGACTTTAGCGCATCGATATCGCTTTGCATGGCCTCAGCATCCGGTAGGAGCACACGACCTGCAACGACTTCCGCAAGCCATTTGGCCTGAAGCGCGAATGTCGTCACACTCATAAACGAGGACGCGCGACCCACGAATGCAAGGTTTGGCACCGAGGGGTGCAGGATATGGCGGTATAAATAGAACCCATCCGGCCCATCATCCAAGGACGTTAGGATCGCCTCCGGTAGATATGGGTAGCCGGTCTTCCAGCCTGTGCCGAAGACCACGCAATCGACCTCAAGAGAATCCCCATCCGCAAGGTCGATTCCGTAGGAAGAGAATGCACTCACACCTGTTCGATGTGCAGAAATCTTACCAGATCGGATAAAGTCGATGAGCTCAGGACGTGGAACCATAGTTACTTCCGTAAACGCGTCGAATTCGACAGGCGTCTCAGGCATCAGGGTCTCACCACGCGCGATTTGCGTTCGCAATCGTTGCTGGGTACTGAGCAGCAGTTCTACGATACGCCAGAACAGCCAGGGCAGCGGATATCCTATTGAGTGGATAGCGCGCACGATTGGGCTGGGTCTCACATACGGAGGGATCAGGGCTGCAACAAGGCGTGTCAGCATTCCCCATTTGAAAGGAAGAACACCCAGCAATTTGCGCGGAACAGGCCAGTGTGCGGTTCGGAATACGAGGTGAACCTTTTCCGCGACACCCACAGCCGAACCCGCTATATCTGTGGCACTTTTTCCGTAACCGATTACAGCGACACGACGACCTTTGAGTTGCGATATGTCTTTAAATTCGCTGGCGTGAAGGACTTCTCCTCCAAAATCTTCACGTTTGGGAATGTTCGGGACATTTGGTGTCTCTGAATAGAGCCCGGTTGCAACGACAACGAGATCGACTTCAACATCTTCAGATCCTTCGGAGCCACTAACCTCAAGTAACCACCCGTCAGTTTTGCGCTCAATCAAGGTGACGCGGGTGCCTAACCGTAAGCACTCTCGTATTCCGAAATGATCGCAATAATCCTCCAGATACTCTCGAAAGACCGGCCCCGGAGTGAAATGAGACGCTTCTTCGGAAAGCGGAAAATCCGGGAACTCGTACAGGTCCTTTTGCACCTGAACGCCAAAATCGTGGTATCCGTCCGCCCAGACACCGCCAAGGTACGGATTGCGATCAAAAACAGTGCAGTGGATCCCAACCCTCGTCAGGCATTTTGCAGTAGCAAGCCCGGAAACCCCCGCACCAATGATAGCGGCGGTTTTTACCTCCCCTACTTTCATGCCTCAGTTCCCCGTCGCAAAATTCGCGATAAACCCAAGAGAACGACACCCACAAGCCAGAGCGCCAGAACATAGGCACCGAACACAGTCCAAAGCGCCCATACCCACAGGCCTTGCCAAATTGTCTTTGCTTGATTTAACCCGGTCTGACCGAGGCGAGAACGCAAAATGAACAACATATTGAGCAGCCCAATCGCAGCGCCGATTGCTGTTCCAATCCAAAAGAAATCGCCCATAACAGCCCCCCAAGGCGATATCAGGATATCACGAAATCACAGTTTTAGAAAGCAAGGCGACCATTGGCGCTTTTGAAATCACAGACGGCATCGAAGTCGCCGTTGCCGTCATGCCCCTGAGAACTCGTTCAAAATCTTAGCTTGCCCGTTCGTACCAAGATTGTCCCTACAGCCTGTTTCAATGAGCTATTGGAGGAAGCCGCAGCAGCACTTGGTAGCGAGATTGGTGTCAGGAAGATACACGTCGACAAACTTTGCAAAGTCTGCTTTCTGCGCATCGCAGACCTTAGCGAGAATCCAAGCAAAAAGGCCGCATGGAACCCAAGGTTCCTTAGGGAGGCCCTTTGCGAGATTGCGCAACGCAAAGGGCCATTACCGCAACGACTAAGCCAAAAACTGATTGAATTCATCACTAAGGCAGACAATCGCGCAGCGCAAAACTATGGGCAAACTACGCAAACTTATGGGGTGTGCGAAGTGTTATGCGCGCACCTACAAACCGTGTAGGTGCGCTCGTAACGCTACATTTCCGACATTGATTTCATTAAAGAAAATCTTGGAACTTTGCCCATAACTCTTCGCGGTATTAGCGCATAACTTTGCACGATTTGCCCATATGTTTGCATGCTATAGAGAACTCATCGAACAAACAGACTCTCAGGCTTACCTGCGGTGCCTAAATGTTACTTACTCCCAATGGCCAGCAGACGAGCGCCAAGTGTTGGCTTCGCCATCCCAAACACTAGCGCTGACGCAAGGCGTTGGGTTTATTGCGTCGCAATTGGATCCATGAATATCTGCCACGACAACGCGTTGACGCCCAAAATCAACAACAGTCCAGCCTTGATTGAGCAATGAATGAACCTCCTCTTCAACCAGGAAGTGCGAGACGCATCCGCCAGTTCCGCAGTAAAGAGATGCAGCGCTTGAACACGCAAAACCTGACTCATTCAGAACCCAGTCACTTTGTAGGTCTCCGTCGAGATCGACCCTTTCAACCGCGCCCCAGGCTATGTCAAATTGACCGTCGTTGAACTCCGCGCAGGCTCGTGCCGCCAAATCAACCCTCGCCTGCAAACCGGGCGGAAGTTGCGATACATCAGCCGCGACAGCTGGTGAGGTCCAAACAAGGCCCGAAGCAAGCACAATCCCGGCGACCAAACATTTCATCTTACACGCTATTTGGGAAGCCGTTTGGAAGGTGGCATCAATTGCACTGATCATACCTGTAGTCCCCATATTCTAGCCAGTTTGCGGAGCCTTCGCTAAAAATCAGAAACTCGGACCTGTCCTCCCCAAGCAGGGCGACGACAAATCCGGCGGGCGGCACAGAGTTTCCGAAGTAACTGTAGGCCGTCATGGCTCTGATCGACTCGCCGTTGACCGTTACTCGCGCGTCCCACTCCCCCTCTGGATTGTCCAGAATTACATATTCGATCTGGCGTTTTATCGCTCCACCACCACAATAGACGATGCCTTCGGGTGCTTCGTAGGAGGTCTCCTGGCCAGGATCTGAATCGCACGCGGAACGAAGGGACCGAATTGCCGCACCGGAACCTTTTAAGTCAAAGATTCCATAGCTTACATCTTGATCAATCATCGACAGATTAACTGTTGCATTGGCCGCAAGCTGGTCCAATACAAAACCATAGTCCTCTTGACTATTGAAACTGACCTCGACGGGATAGTTGTCGACGATCTGCATGGCAGCGTTTTCTGCGCCAACCTGAAATGCACCAACCTCGGTGGTGCCGTTCTTCAAAAAACGAATGGAGAGCCCCTGCTTTTCCACGATGTCCTGGCTATCCTCATATCCAGCCGGAGCAAAGCGGATACGATTACACTGAAGTTCCAGCGTCATGTTTCCGGTCTGAATAAAGGCATTGGGGTTGGGCCCGGAACTGAACGACCACTCCGCCGATGCCGTGGTTGCTATTACTATCATTAGCGCTCCAATGGAAATCGTCTTGAAACTCATTTTCTCTCTCCATTTTATTGCGTTTCGCACTTTCATTCAGCAGAGAATCCGGCCCGCCGCCCCGGCCACCAGATCAGGAAACAGGTGCGCCGTATTCGTTTGCGCCTTCTTCCGAAGGTCGTGTCAGCCACCAGATCATCAAGATGGACAGAACCAATTGAAGAATTGAGACAACAACAATACCGGTTACGCCCAGGACTGCGGCGGGTCCTCGTAATGCATCGGGGTTTTCGGTCCCTTGCTCCAACACCGAGAAGAACGCCACCCCACCCAACATAACAAAAAGCGTTGTAATGCTGAGCGCCATCGGCAGCAGCAAATACCAGCCAGGTCGTCCTGTATCATGCAGCCTCCGCCAACCGGCGGCCAGCATAGGTATGATAACTGCAAGTTGGAAAACAAAGGACAGAACCCGAGATCCTTGCCCCGTTTCGGGGTTGGTCCCGAATATGATCGTATCCAGCACAGCTAAAGCAGCACTCACGAGAACCACAAACAAGAAGAACCACCAGTATTCTGAGCGTATAGCCCGACCGGAGAACTGGAAGTATTTCGAGAAACACGTTTTAACGGCTTCAACAAACCCCATTTTCAATCCTTTCTTAGTTTCTGTGCGAACTCAGAACGCGTCGCCGACCCAAAAGAACACATTCTCCCTTATGAGTGCTCCCACCTACCTTTTTGTTTAAAAGCAGAAGCCTATCGTACGAGAGCGTAAAGAAGCTTACAAAAAAAATATTGATTTATGAAGAATAAGATTCAAACATTCGAATTCGACACAGCTTTATTTTACCTCCGTTGTGGTCGCTGCTGCTCGCTGTGCCGAGCCCTTCCGACTGCTGGAGTGAGTGCTGGCGGTCGGAAGGCCTTCTACATTGATCGAGCGTTGGGAGGACGCGATGCTTGGACTTAACGAACTAGCCCTCCCTCCAGAGTTCGCTTTAGCTTTTTCCAGTGGCGCCATTCGGGCATCACGCGTTGTTGGCGGTCTCGGCAGTCAACGAAAAATCGTTCCGTCGAAAAAGCCCTCCGCGGCAGGTTTTGGGCAAGATAGTCACAGGGTCGAGGTATGTTCCATTGGCTGTCCAGATACGAGAGCTTCAAACAAGCACATCCAATTTGATTAATTTCAACGAACCCAGAGGGAGAAGAAAATGACCAACAAGATGGTGAAGATTGCGGGCGCAACTTGTTTCGCACTGCTTGCGGCCTGCGACGATACGAGTACATCAAGCGCGTCAGCCGAGCTCACGCCAGCCCAACAGGCGTGTTTGCGAGATGTAGCCAACACGACGAACAATTCGCAAGTCGTGGTGCTCTCATCCGCCTTTAGCGAGGCGGGAACACAGGTTACTGTAGGCGTTGGTGAGGATCGTGCTCCTTGGAATTGCATTGCTTACAGTGATGGCGCGACAGCTGGTATCGAGTTCCTGGGCGACGAAGGCGCATTGTGACCAGTCTGCTGCGTAGCCGAAAACGGCTGCGCAGCACTGGCTTGATCTGCTGAGGCTCGACTTGGTTTGTAGAACCACCATCATTGTATTCGCGATCCTTTACCTGTTGGCGTTGATTGCATTCTTGACGGGCACATTTGGCTGGTTGGGACAGGAAAGAGACCCTTTGTCCGGGGTGTTCCTTCTGCCGTTGGGTCTGCCTTGGATACTTCTGGCGGATTTGGTCTCGGAGTCAGCCAAACCGTTGTTCGCGGCGATTGCACCAGTACTCAATCTGCTAGCGCTGGTCTTGATTTGCAGATGGGCCCGCAGTTTGCGCCAATAGTGAAGCCTGAAATCTTTTTCACCAAAAGTTTGGAAAACATGGGAAAAGTGATCTTGGGTATTGTGATCGGGCTCGTCCTCGGCGTGGTTGGGGCGATGACCCTGGGTGGCGGGGCCGCGGTGGGTGTCGGCGTTGCGACAGGCTTTTCCGCCGGTGTCTGCACCACATTGAAAGGAGCACAAGCAGAGAACCTGATCATCCCCGAGCAAGCGGATCAGATTCTCAATCGCGTAAATTCCGAGATGGCATCACTGCAAGGAATTGGAACGATAGACGAGGTCGTCGGCAGCGCACAGACATGCGATGAGTTTCTATCAAATTTGAGGGATGCGAAATAAGGTTCCTTCCCACGAGGAACAGAACATCAAGGATGGACCAAAAGAGGACCTGCTTATGAAACGTAGTCTAATGAACCTTGTCACTCCTGTACTTGCGATCAGCGGAACAGCCGCGCTGGCCATGTCAGACGCCGACGACGCTTGCATCGACCATTTGCGGCAGGTTGGTGGACCAGACGGTCAATCAGGTACGATAGAAAGCTCAGAGTTCTCGGAAGCAGGTACGCTCGTCATGCTACGCGACGCAGGCGGAACGCTTTGGCGCTGCATCGCGTACAAGGATGGAAGCATTGGCGAGATGTCGGTTGTCGAGGCGATGGATGACGGCGGTGGCGCCATGGCAGGTGCCCCCGGCTCTACCGGTAACCAACGTGTCAAATTCGATGCCGGCTCCACTGGCGCCGAACTTGTTGGCCAACTCGCGCCCGGAGCGTCGCAGCAATACCTTCTCGGTGCAAAGAACGAACAGTTCCTTTACGTCCGCGTTGCTCCGCGAAATGGCTCCTTGGACTACGTCATTCGTAACCCCGATGGTTCTGAACTGTTGGGATTGATGTCGGCGGACAATGATTATCGAGGACAGCTTTGGCAATCCGGTGATCATGTTGTGGAGGTTATCAATCGCAGCAACTCTTCCGTCGACTACAACGTAATTTTCGGAATTGAATAGGTTATCGACCAGAAATCCTGGATCTCAAGTCCAATACTGCAAGGAGCGAAAAGATGAAATCCAAGGTCCTATTGGTGATAGGCACGGCGTGTATTGCTGCGCTCGCGGCATGCGATGAGAGTGGCGGATCGGTGGATGCAAGTGCACCAACTGTGGGCAGCTCTAGCGATCTTTCGTCATTTGAAGGGGCAAGAGCGGGACAGGCTGAAATGGGCATCCAGAGTCTCGGATTTGAACTCATCCGAAGCGAAGGGCTGACCTCGTACTGGTTTAACACGGATACTGGTGCATGTGCTCGGATCACAACATCTGAGGGAAGGTACTCAGATGTAGCTATGCTGCCATCAGGTGACTGCTGACACATTTTCATCGATCTAACATCCGCAATAGGGAGCACTAGTACGCATTTTGATCTGGCACATGCGGCGGTCATCGTTGTCGCTCTGATTGTTACAAACCTGGCATTGAAGTCGTCCGGCGTGATCAACGAAGAAAGCAAACACCAATGGAACTGGAAAGTTTTTCTGGCCTACTTCGTGGTCGTCTTTATCATCAACCTGGTGTGGCCAATTTAACGCTGCATGGCGGAAGGCTTATCACCCACTTGAAATGGATCTCGAGAATGAGCCGCTCCAATAGATTACAAAGTGGGAAGAGTTTGAGCATAACAGGCTCAAAAATAGAAAGGAGCTGGCATGCGGTTTTTGACGTCACTGATATTCATTGGTGTTCTTGCAACTACTGCAAATTCTGACGTAACCAGTCGAAACGGTGGCCCAAGCAACAGTCAAATGCTTTCAAAGGGTGGCGACGGAGGTGTTGATGGCGTCGCTTTCTTTCGCCCGGTCTTGAGCGGAGTTTTGTATCGCTCTGGCTTCAAAGGCGGTGACAAGGATCGAACGGGTCTGAGTAACGTTCAGCGCGAAACCCTGTGCGATGAGGGGTTTTCAACCGGGTTTTATGCGGACTTCGGCAAAAACACTCAATACGGTCGCACCAGTTGCGGAAACGGATCTTTCGACTATCAAAGCGCCAGATCCTCCCGACCCGATGCTGTCATGGCGTCCATACACGAGGTGATTGAAAACCCTGGAAAGGGCCCTGTTCTGGTGCACTGCATGTGGGGCGTTCATTCCTCGGGCGCATTGTCGGCAATGGCGCTCGTTCAGTTTTGCGGTTGGACGGAAGAAAGGGCCAAGGAATATTGGAATGACGCCCGAAACGGGGCGCCTTGTTCAGGCGGATGCGACAAGTGGATTGACACAAAATTCTCCAACTTCAGTGTCGACCCAAAGTTAAAAATCTCCACCGAACAACAGGCAGCGATTTGCCCTAAATGATACCGGGAGGACTATCCAAATGAAGTTCAATCTTCTGGGGCCACTTGCTTTCATCGCACCCACTGTCTTGTGGGCGAACGACGAAGTTCTCGGTGAAGCCACAACATTTGATAGTCCCAACGGCGTTTCTGAACGTTGTATTCGGATCGAAAAAGTTCCAACGGGCGAGTACAAGAACAGCGATCTTGAGGAAGAAACAGCCTATTGCGAGATCGATTTCTATGCCTCTGAAATTGCTATTTGCCCAAAAACCTGGAGCACTAGCCCAGGAATGGCCGTCTACGATATTTCGGAAGGACCCTACATGGGGAACCGTTCTGAATTCGAGAGAAACGCTTGCAAAGAGGGCAAGTTGGCAAAAGATCTGGCCAAAGACAGGGTGGCTAAATTCAAGTCCACCATGAACCAAAAGGGCACCAGTGGAACGTTTTCCACTTCTTCGCTGCTTTACTATCATTTCTCCAGGTATTTCGACACGACTGTCAAAGTTCCAGTCGCGGTTTGGCGCAGCATGGACGCCCAGGCGCATTTTTCCGAGGTCGCAGAGCCTGGTCTTGCGATTTCCGGTGGCTCTCATGGCGGGCGCATGAACCACGAAGGCTGGCGTGTCTTCGCAGCTGCGGATGCCGACCCGAACTCATACCAACCGACCGATGATCTATTCACATCGGATCGAACGCAAATATATGGTGTACTGCTTGATAGCCCTGGGCATCGATACGGCTCGGAAATCAACGGCACCCGTAAATCTGGTTGGGGGAAAGGCCAAAACCGTGATTTTCAGGAAACCCCCGCTTTCTTGGCTTTGCGTTCTTCAAAACCATTGTCTGAGGCCATTGCAGAGGGCGTCGGAGAAGGCCGAAAAGACCGGATGATCAACAAGGATCTCGGTCCCGATGTCAGCGACCAACAGATGGCATTTTGGATGCAAGAACTTACCGAGATTGTTCTCCTCGATTTCATCTTTAGCCAGCAGGACCGCGTAGGAAACATAGACTTCACACCCTATTGGTATTGGGTCGAAGACGGAAAGCTGAAGCATAAGAAAGCCAAGCACCATCAGCCGAATGATGGAGATATTCCCGCCGAGGCATTATTAATCCGTCGCAGCAATCTAAACGACAACGATGCTGGTGGGCGGGTCGAGTATGCTAACTTCGCGAAATCTACTCAAATGCTAGAGAAAATGCGGCACTTCTCTCCAAGCACGTACCGGCGCTTGGTTGCATTGAATAGCGACCTTCAAACCCAAGGCCCGGTTTATGACTGGCTGTCGCTAAGCCTTGGGCTTTCAGACAGTCAGATTGCACAAGCCGTCAAAAATACCGCGCTGGCAACGTCCATCCTCCAGAACAATTGTTCTAATGGTGATTTGATGTTCGACTTGGATCCTGTCGCATTCTTTTTGAGAAACGACACCGAGGTAGAGACAGTGGATTGTAATGACACGTAGGCTTTCTACGCTTTTTGCGGCGTTCATTTGGACCGCTCTGATCGCCTGCAAAGCGGCGGCATTGGATGTTATCGTCATATCGGATCTGAACGGCAGCTATGGTTCGGTGAAATACGATGCCCGCGTCGACAAAGCGATTGAGCGGGTAGTCGAGATTGATCCCGATTTGGTGATTTCGACGGGCGATATGGTCGCGGGACAGCGCATTCCCAACTTGTCAGACAAACAGGTCAGAGAGATGTGGAAGGCGTTTCACGAGGCCGTATCAGATCCTTTAGCGGCTGCCGGAATTCCATTTGCTGTCACGCCTGGAAACCATGATGCCTCCGCCTACAGTGGGTTCGAGCGTGAAAGAAAAATATACGCAGAGGAATGGATACCAAGAAAACCAGACGTCGATTTCCTGGTTTCGGATGACTACCCGTTCTTCTACGCGTTTGAGATGCAGGGCGTAACGTTTGCATCTCTGGATGCAACGACCTTAGGGCCGCTATCCGGTGATCAACAGGACCGACTTGGGGAATTGGGTGCAGACGGAGACCCGATTGTTACTTTCAGTCACCTCCCACTTTGGCCGTTCGCGATCCAGCGCGAACGCGAAATCATCGGTGACCCAACACTTGAAAAAATTTACCTAGAAAGCGGTGTCGTTCTGCATCTGTCAGGCCACCATCATGCCTTCTACCCAGGCTGGAAAGACGGTGTGGCTTATGTTTCCCAAGCTTGTTTGGGAGGTGGCCCGCGACGGCTCATCGGCTCAAAAGCCAGATCATCTCACAGCTTCACTCATGTTACGTTCCAGCCGAATGGAGAGTTTGGGATAGCAGTGTACCGGGGGCCTGAATTCGAAAGGTCGGTAAACTTCAAGTCGCTCCCGAAAGAGATCAGATCCCCAAATGCTGTGTTGAAACGTTTGGACCTTGTGAAGTGACTAGAGGTTGAGTTTCAGCTCAACTTTCTCTGGGACAAGATCGTTTATCATCTCTTCGATCCGGGCTTCTGAAAGCCCACCCGATGTGATGAAAAGCAATGAGACGCGAGATTTTCCGGGAACGTGGTGTTTTCTGACCAGCTTCCAGCCAGCGTCTGCGGCCATAGTTTCAATGTCTCCGCTGACTTTCAATGAGTGCTCTTCGTCAGAACCCTTTAGTAAGATTTCCACACCTTTGTTTCGGCCACCCAACCAAATGAAACACCAACATACAACCGCAACCAGTGTGGCCATCAAGGGCAAGCCCAGCCCTACCGCCAGCCCAAGCACGGTGACTATAATCATTTCCACCGTGTCGACCGGGTCATCCATATTTGATCGGAACCTTAACAGAGCTCCAATTCCAAAAATCACGAACCCAATCATCGATCCGTGCTGTACGACCAGAAACCCAACCGCCATGCCAACAAGCGCGTATAGGAAGAACAGTCGCGGCATGACGATATCGCTGACACTTCTGCGGGCTCTCCGCCTCACAGGGTGATAAACGATTAGTCCAGTCAATATGACAGTTACGATGACGTCGAGAGTGAAAAAATACAGTTCCTGTTTGCCCCGAAACTGTGTCCAACGTCGTTCGATAAGTATTTCCGACTCTGAATTGCCGGCCAGCATCGTCGCGGGGTCGATTTGTGACAACGCAGCACTTGGCAACAGCATCACCAATAACCCGGCCATAAGTGGGAAAGTCTTGTTCAACTTAACTTCCTTCCTACCTACTCTAGCAGATTGTGTTCCGCCAAAGGCAAATCTTGTCTAATTCAATCGCAATAGGCGGGATCAGGTAAAGAGATTACCATGCATTCTTCGGACAAAGCATCCGGACTGTGATACGAACGCTGACACTGGGATGTGGTCCAAGCGTGAGAAAATCCAATGTCAGAACACAAGCTGCTTCGGTTGAAACTTGGGTTTTTGCGGTGCTTGCCCAAGCTTGGAACACAGGCTTCTTTTGCAAGCGCTACTGTTGCACTTCTGGCATGGATCGAGCTCGCCCATGCCGAGAGTCACGGTTTGACACTCATCGACTCCTTCAAGGTGGCGGATAAATCGGAAGGCTTCTCGGAGCCTTCCGGATTGTCTCTTTCCAACGCCGAAGGCTTCTTGTGGTCTGTAAGTGATGCCGAACCTAAACTGCACCTACTCGGAGTCGACGGGGTATTAGGAAACTCTTTCAAGTTGCCAGCATTGGTAGGATCAGATTTGGAGGGCGTCGCATCACGAAAAGATGGGTCTGTTTTAGTACTTCAGGAAACTGATCGATCAATTCTAGTCGTTCACCCGACTGACCCCATTCAACTAACTACAATCCCTCTCACATCTCTCAAAGGCTACTCGGACGCCGCTGAATTGCTCGTCGGTAATCCTTTGAACAAGGGACCTGAGGGCATCGCCGTCGACCCGGAATCAGGGCGGGTCTTCATTGGCATTGAAGGACAACCAAGGTTGTTAATGGTCGTATCACCAGCGCTAGACGAAATTGTTGAGATCATTCCTTTAGCCCGCGATGCAGGTTTTATCTCCGAGCGTGTAGATGATGATGAACTGGATTTGAGCGGCCTAGCATGGTCCCCGTCCTCACGTTCTCTTTGGATTGTGAGTGACAAAGGTCGTCAAATCTTCGTCTACAATCCAGAGTCCAAGTCCGTAAAGTCTATCAGTTTGACGTTCACAGAAGATGGCAAACAAAAGGAAGTTAAACATCCCGAAGGAATCGCTCTCGATGAGACCAAAGGGCTTCTCTACATCCTGACAGACGACGCCAAGAAATCACGGCTTTATGTTTTTAATATTCCCTAATTTTGATCGCTAGAGAATGAAGCTCACACCGCCACGATAGCTTCCGCAAGTTGTTGCAGCTAGCTTACCACTCCTCTTCGTTGGTCCACCCTAATCAGAACCGAACGCTTAAGTTTGCACCGAGACCATGCTCTTGGCCGTTGGAACGAACTGAATAACCATACCCTGCCGTTAGTCTCGCCAGATCAGAAATCTGATAGCCCAGTCCAAGCCCGAGAACGAAGCCATTTGCTCCTCGATTTTGTCCGACTTGTGTAAATGTTCCGAACAATGGACTTGTAACTGTGATTCCGTGCTCACTATCCTTGTTGGCAAAGAAGTCATATTCATACCGGGCGAAGGCGATTGGGGTCAGCAAACCACTCTCTGTCAAGAAGTCCCGTTGGTAATCAACTCCAATGGAGGCGACCAGAGACTCTGCGTTCGCTTTTTCAATCGAGTAGTTGAAATCACCACCGCCGGTCTCTGTGCCTGAACCTTGTTGAATACGCCCGTAGTTCACTCCAAAAACCGTAGAAACCCTTGCACCGCTGTCCAGGTTAAACAGCTTCCGTGCCTGGATACCGGCATGGATGCCCTCTTGGTCCAAATCAGACTTTGCCTCGCCTCCCGTAAAGCCATCAACAGAAGGGTTATTCCGCTTGGCGTCGGTTTCACCGAACATGTAACCGATCAGTCCGGAGAACTCCCAAGTTCCGGTTGTTGTACGCCCATAGACGCCCACATGATAGCTGTCGGTCGAAAAATCCTGATCGACTTGATCGTGTTCATCCATGGAGGATGTCCCAAAACCTGCGTAGACGCCGACCACACCTCTATCGGTGCTTGCGACATCCGCTCCGACCAAAATGGTGCCCAGCGAATAGTCGAATGTCCCGAGGCCGTTACTTCCATCAACGTCTCCGCTCACATAGGCCTTGTCGATCCACCAGCGCCGATCAGAGCAGTCTATTGCGCCGCTCGGGCTCTGGGCCAAGTCGATGTCGCCTGCTGCAACGGGTTGATCCTCATTGCTGAAGCCAACTGCTTGATACTTGCGGCAGTCAGCGTGGCTCAGCACTGTGTTGGTTATCAGGTCAAGTTGCTCCAGCCCCACGGTCAAATTAGAGGAATAGGGTTCTGCGTGCACACGATTAAACCCAGCCAAACCTGAATTGGTAAGCGTGTTAACGGTATTACCCAAGGTTGAGCCATTGGTCAGATTAGTTCCAGGTGACGTGTTTGTGGTGTTAGCCACCGCACCAGCAAGGTTGCTTGCATTGGGAGATCCAACAACTGATGGATGTTGCGGTAAACTCGAGACGGGGAGAGTCGAAAACGTTATGTCGATTCTACCGTCTGCGGTTGGCGTGTTTGAGATACTCAGACTGGATAGGGCGGGCAAAGATCCTCCGGCAACAAGAGTTGGGGAGTTTCCATCGAATCTCGAGGCTTGAAAAACCGTGTAGTCGTTGCCAGCTGCATAGTCCTGCGCAGTCAGGCCGGGACGAGCGGCTTCGACTTGTATGGTGGCGCGGTTAATCCCTGTCACGGGCCCGCTGGATGACACCAAGTCGGCTTTCTGACCGGCCGTCGGATCGACTTCGCTCAAAAGTCTTGACCCAGTTTCAAAAGCGATTCCGCCACTATTGTTGAGCGTACCAATTGAAAAGCCCGGCGAAAGCACCCCTCCGTTCTTAACTGTGAAGTTGAATGCGTTCACGCTTCCCGTTCCGGCCAACGTGCCAAAATTCTCAAAGTTTACGGTGTTCAAACTGCTTGTGGTATCGAGGCGAACAGTCGTGCCTGCGGCTATCGCCATATCGCTGGTTGAGGAAATCGAACTATTCGTCAGTGTGAAATCAGAAGCCTCAGCAACCCGAGTCTGAAAATAGTAGGCTCCGAAAACTACTTCGGTGGCTCCCATAACGGTCAGGTTGTCATAGGTTAGCGGGCGGTCGGACTGGAAGTAGACTTCAGTGGGGTCGATATTCGCGCCGTTGAAGGGAGCGAACGTCATTGATCTGCCGGAACCAATCGAAGTTCCAATGAGGTTCACTCTGAGCTTCCCGTTGATGTTTGTTGCCAACGCTTCCCGGGAGACAAAGTCTCCGCTACCCGCCGCGACATCGACATTCAAAAGTGTTAAAACTGAAGCATTGCTTGGAACGGTATTTTGGCCCGGAACATACAACTCAATTTCACCTGAGGAAGTAATTGAGGAGTTTCCAATTGTAAGTCCTGTAATGGGTCCGTTTGGGATCGGGAGACACGTGCGTTCCGTCGTTGAGATTGTTTGATTAACGCGAGTGCTTTCAGATCCAGAAGAGTACTCAATTCGAGGAGAACCCAATTCCACGCAGGCTTGTGAGCTTTGGGCTTGCGCGCTGGCGGATAGTATCAAATAAGTTGAGATCAATGAGCTGAAGCCCACCAAAATCTTGTACCGTGAAACTCGGCTTAGGTCATGTTGACAAATGGCGAAACCAAAGTCGGATGGACGTTATATCGATGAATCCCAGGAAGCTTTCTGCGGTCTTGTCGTAGCGGG